>JBBRCX010000043.1:0-37959 GCA_038204465.1 Tepidisphaerales bacterium
CTTATCGCTTGCTCGCGGCCATGGGCTTTTGCTCCATGGCGGGCTTTTTCGTCATCTTCATCGCCTCACCGAGTCCGTCGCGCACGCGCTTGCCGTACTCGGCGTCGCATTGGTCGAGCATTCCAATGAAGCGGTCCTGAATCTCCTTCGTGCACTGCGCCAGGTTGTTCACGTGGTTCATGATCAGCTCGTCGCGCTCTTCGTTGGTGAAAGCGCGATAGCGCTCGCCGGGCTGCTTGAAGTCATTGGTCCGGCTGATCTTTTCACGCACCAGGTTGCCCTGGATCATCGGCGTGTGGGACTTGCCGCCCGGGACGGCTTCCTTCAAGCCGCCAAGGCTGCTCGGCTCGTAGTTGACGTGCGGACTTTCTCCGCCGCCGTCGACATAGTAGGTCATCTGTCCATCGCGCTGGTTGGTCGCGACGGGGCGCTTCGGGCGATTGATGGGAAGCTGCAGATAGTTGGGCCCCACGCGGTAGCGCTGCGTGTCGGAGTAAGAGAGGGTGCGGCCCTGGAGCATCTTGTCGTCGGAGAAATCGAGTCCATCGACGAGCACGCCTGTTCCGAATGCTACTTGTTCCACTTCGGCGAAGTAATTACTGGGATTGCGGTCGAGCACCATTCGGCCGACCGGCATCATGGCGAACTTGTCTTCCGGCCAGATCTTGGTGTCGTCCAGCGGATCGAAGTCGAGTTCCGGGTGCTCGTCGTCCGACATCATCTGAACCTGCATCTCCCACTCCGGAAATTCGCCGCGCTCAATCGCGTCGTACAGGTCCTGCGTCGCGTGGTTGAAGTTCTTCGCCTGAATCTCCGTCGCCTGCTTGCCGGTGAGGTTCTTCACGCCCTGTTTGGGGACCCAGTGGTACTTCACCAACACCGCGTTGCCGTCAGCGTTCACCCACTTATACGTGTTCACGCCGGAGCCCTGCATGTTCCGGTAGCCGGCGGGGATGCCCCACGGGCTGAAGAGCCAGGTGGCCATGTGCATCGACTCGGGGGTGAGGCTGAGGAAGTCGTAGAAGCGCTGCATGTCCTGGCGATTGGTCACGGGATCGGGCTTGAAGGCGTGGACCATGTCCGGGAACTTGAGCGCGTCGCGGATGAAGAAGACCTTCAGGTTGTTGCCCACCAGGTCCCAGTTGCCGTCTTCGGTGTAGAACTTGACCGCGAAGCCGCGCGGGTCTCGAAGCGTCTCGGGAGAGTGGCCGCCATGGATGACGGTTGAGAAGCGGACGAACAGCGGCGTGCGTTTTCCCTTCTGCTGAAACAGTTTTGCGCGGGTGAACTTCGCGATGGGCTGGCCCCCGACGGCGCCAAAGGCTTCGAAATAGCCGTGGGCGCCAGTGCCGCGCGCATGCACGACGCGCTCGGGAATGCGCTCGCGATCGAAGTGGGTGATCTTCTCGAGAAACGCGTAGTTCTCCAGGGTGGTCGGGCCGCGATTGCCGACCGTGCGCAGGCTCTGGTTGTTGTCGACGGGGTGACCTTGCCGCGTCGTCAGAGGAGATTGCTCGCTGCCTTCCTGGGGCATCGCCTGCTGTGCGCCATTTCCATTTCCCTTACCGTTGTTTTTCTTTTCTTTCATGATGAACTCCGTTGATTGAACGACCTCCTGAAATCCTTCATAACGAAAGGATACCGGCCGCATTCTGATCGAAAAAGGCCGCGCCCCCGGAACCGCGTGCAGCGGGGAATGTGAGCGTCGGCTGATCCGTGGTTTTAGGACGTGGTTGTCCTCGTCGTCAACACCGCCCCCGGTCCGGCTCAGTTCGCCGGCGATCGGACGCGGCGGACTCGGTTTTAAGTGCGGTATAAGCCAGCTCTTGCGGCGCAGGGAGGGCGCACGCCCCGCGGCTGCGGATTTTTTTTGACAAAGTCAAGGATTATCTGCCGCGTATGAACCGGCTTTCCGAGGTTTCGTACATCTTATGTCTACAATCCTCCTTCCCTGGGTGGCGTGGTACCCCGAGAGGACCACGCCACCTTTTTTGTTGCGCTATCCAAAAGCCATCACACCCCTCACGCGGATCATCCGTGTGGACGATCCATCTCGCATCTGGTTTGATAAAGACATGACGCAGACGGACAGCGCGCCCAAGGCGCGGGACGTGCTTGGGCAGTATCACCGCGATGGATTCGCGCTTTTTGAGAGCGTGCTCGACGAGCGGCAGCTGGCCGATGCGCGGGAGGCAGTGGAGTGGGCGATGGAAAGCGTCGAGGGTTCTTATCGATGGATCAAGCAGCGGACCTACGAGTGGTTTGGACAGTGGCCCATCTTTCTCGAGCTGATCGAGCATCCGTTCGTGATTGAGTTTGCCCGGGGAACGCTGGGCGAGGATTTCCACATGATCGCGGCGCAGTGCTCGCGCAATACCAAGGCCGATCCCTACGCGCCCGGGGCGATGCAGATCCACCAGGACGCGTGCTTCTTTCCGCCCGCCGATCGCGCGCGCCCGGACGTGCCTGCGGACCGCTACGGGTTTTCAGCCATGTGGTATCTGCAGGATACACCGTTGGAGATGGGGCCGACGCAATTGGTCGCCGGTTCCCAATTGCCGGGTGCCGCGCAGCATAGTGAGCAGGAATTGGAGGCGGAGCCCGATAAAGCCTGGCGATGCGCAATCCCGGCCGGGAGTCTGCTGTTTTTCAATCACCGCACGTGGCATCGCGGGGCGCGCAACGAAACCGAAACGCCGCGGGACCTTATCACCAACGCCTACGCTCGGCCGGAGGTGCTGAAGGCGCAGGTCACTACGAAGCAGGCGGACGGATCGGAGAAGTATGTGCCGTGGGACGACTTGCTCAAAGAGTGCAGTCCGTTGAGGAAGATGCTGATGCGCCCGCGATGATCTGGTTTGTCAATTTCTACAGATTTGAACTGCTCCTACCACAGCCGCGGGATTGATCCGCGCGAGGATTGTTCACGATGAAGATCTCAATTCAGGAAGGGTTGTTGCCCGGAGATTCACTGACGCAGAGGCTCGACTTCGCGGAAGAGCTCGGAGTGGAAGGCGTCGAGTTTTCCGGCTGGTCGAATCCATGGCAGAAGGGGGACGAGCTGGAGAAGGCGTTCCGCAGCCGCAGGGTGAAGTTCTCTTCGGTTTGCGGGCAGTCGGCGTTCGATTTTCTCGACCCGGACCCAATCAAGCGCCGCGCGAGTATCGAGGAGAGCAAGAAGAACCTGGAGCTCTGCGGGCGGATGGGGGCCGCCGGGCAGATCGTTCCGCCGATCTTCGGCCCGCCGCGGATCAACGACTTGTCGCCGCTGGCCGACGCGCTCACGCTGGAGAAAAACCTGCTCGCGGAAATCACCAAAGAGCTGGCGGCCTACGCGGCCCAGCACAACACGCTGTTCCTGCTGGAGCCGCTCAACCGCTACGAGCAGCACTTGCTGCGCAAGCAGTCGGACGGGCTGGAAATCATCAAAAAGGCGGGCGAGCCGAAGGGCGTTGGGCTGCTGAGCGATTTCTTCCACATGCATATCGAGGAGACCAACACGCCGGAGGCGTTTCGGCAGGCGGGGAAGTGGGTGGCGCACGTGCACGTGGCCGACAACACGCGGCTGGAGCCGGGGTCGGGGGACATCGACTGGAAAGCCGGAATCAAGGCCCTTCGCGACATCAACTTCAAAGGGTATCTGGCGTATGAGTGCTCGCTGTCAGGGGAGAAGGGGCCGACGTTGAGGAAATCGGTGAAGTTTCTGCGCGATGTCATCGCGTCGGTTTGAGGAAGGAGTTGGCAACGGCAGATCTCGATTCAGATCTGCAACGATGAGAGGCCGCCGCTCACGCCTGTGCCGGCGCGGCGGCAGCAAAGCCGGTAACTTTTCCGCGGCCAAGCCAGCCGAAGGCGAACCAGAGGATGATGCCGGCGGCGAAGAGGAAGATGCTCAGCACCATGCTGAAGCTCATTGGTCCCAGGACGGGCGGCTCCACCCGCAGCAGTTCGAGAATGAAGCGCGTGACGGACTCCACGATCAGCATCAGCGCGAAGACCCGCCCGGGGACATGAGGCAGCGTGAAGTAGGCGACGAGAAGAGCGGCGATCAGGAACGCGTTGAAGGCGCTGTAGAGCTGGGCGGGGTGGACGGCGTTCGAATGCTGCTGGGTTGCCAGCATGCGCAGCTCCTGGCTCCGCGCGACTTCCTGCCCAGACTTCAGCTCGAGCATGCCATTTGAGGGATTGCCGGTGAGCAGCTCGGGCGGCGGCGGTTGCTTGAGCGCGCCGTCGTTGAACTCGTCCAGATACGCGTTGCTGTGATAGGGAAAGTGGACTGCCCACGGGAGATCGCACTCGGCGCCGTAGCAGCAGCCGTTGAGGAAGCAGCCGATTCGTCCGAAACCCAGGCCGATCATCAGGCAGGGGGCGATGATGTCCATGCCCAGGGGGATTGGCGCCTTCTTATAGATCCCATAGGCGATGCAGGCAGGGGTGGCGAGCAGAAAGCCCCCGTAAAACGTGAGCCCGCCGCTGCGGATGTTGACCATGTTCAGAAGGTTGCCCCACACACCCAGTTCAGGGCGCGTGAAGTCGTGGATGTTCTCCAGCACGTGTGACAGGCGCGATCCGATGACGCCCGCGACCAGCGCGATCAGCCCGGCGTTGACGAGAACCTCCGGGTTGATTCCGCACCGGCGCGCGAGAAACTTCGCCAATTCTATTCCGGCGAGAAATCCGATTACCAGCATCAGGCCGTAGCCGTAGACGGGGATGTTCAAGCCGGGGATGCGAAATAGTTCCTGAAACATTACTTTTTTCCTTCTCCGCTCTCCGCAAGGGTTGAAGGATGCTCGATGGTTTCGATGGGCTGGTTGTTCTTATCGACGATGACGACCCGCGCCCTGTGATTGGGGATCTCCTGCGGCGTCGCGAGCACGAAACTCATGACAATGACACGGTGGCCCACCTGCGTAAGCCTGGCGGCGGCGCCGTTGACGCCGACGGTGCCGCTGCCGGGCTCGCCGACGATGACGTAAGTGGTGAAGCGGTTGCCATTCTCTGAGTCCGCGACGATCACCGCTTCATTGGGCACCAGCCCGCTGGCGCGCAGCAGATTGCTGTCGATGGTGATGCTGCCGTGGTAGTTCACGTCGGTGAAAGTCACGGTTGCGTTGTGCAATTTTGCCTTGAGCAGCTGAGTGAGCATGCGGATTGGATTCTAGGAGATGATCGGCGATTTCACCACGAAATGGCGAAGGGAGCTTCACGCCACTGGTTCATCGGGTTCGACGATGGCGTTGTCAATCAGACGCGTATTGCCTACGCGGGCAGCGATGGCGAGGAGGGTCGGGCCGGTCATCACTTGCACGTCCTTGAGTGTGACGGGATCGACCGCGGCGACGTAGTCGATGTTCAGGTGATGCTCGAGCAGGACGGCGCGAATCGTCGTGATGAGCCGGTTGGTCTGGCGCACGCCTTCCTGCACTTCGCCCTCGGCCAGGTCGAGCGCACGGCTGATCACCGCCGCCCGCGCACGATCGGGGGGCGAGAGATATTGATTGCGGCTGCTCATCGCCAGCCCGTCTTTCTCACGCAACGTTGGACAGGGGACGACCTGAATCGGCCAGTCCAGCGCATCGACCATCGCGCTGATGATGCGCAATTGCTGGAAGTCTTTCTGCCCCAGGCAGGCGACGTCCGGCTTTACGACGTTGAACAGCTTCGCGACCACCTGGCAGACGCCGCGGAAATGGCCGGGCCGGTGACGCCCCTCGAGGATGCTGCTGAGCTCCGGGATGTCGACGACGATGTCCGGCACGCCCGGCCGGTACATTTCCTCAGGCGAGGGATTGAAGACCAGGTCAACGCCGGCGGCCTTGCACCGGGCGAGGTCCGCTTCGATCGGGCGTGGGTACTTGTTGAAATCCTCGCGCGGCCCGAACTGCGTCGGATTCACGAAGATGCTGACGGCAACCTTGGGTGCGTGCTGCTTCGCGATGTTAATCAACGACACGTGCCCGTCGTGCAGCGCGCCCATGGTGGGGACGAGCGCGAGCTTCCCGAGCTCACTGCGCGCGGCGCGGGTTTCGGAGATGGTGCGCGTGACCTTCATGGATAGGGCGGCGCCGGATCGGCCGCCGCTATCGAACATAACTAAGATCGCCAGGCAAGAGTAGCCGCGAGCCAAGCATCGTGATTGGCCGCGGCCCTTCTCATCCAGTTTCGGTTCGTGAAGCGAGCGTCGATCGCAGTTGGGCGATGGTGCTTCCAATGATCGGATGCACCACGTCTGGGGCGATCTCGGACAATGGCGCCAAAACAAAGACGCGTTCGTGCATCAGCGGATGGGGCACCGTCAACTGGGGCGTCTTGAGCACATGGTCGGCATACAGCAGCAGGTCGAGATCGATCGGGCGCGGCTCCCACTTCACCCGACGCGATCGCCCGAGCAGCTTTTCAATTGCCAGCAGGCGCTGCAGCAGTGCGTGTGGTTCGAGCGTCGTTCGAAGCTTCGCGGCGGCATTGAGGAAAGGGGGTGAGTCCGTGGGGCCGCCGACGGCGGGGTTTTCGAAGAGCGTTGAGACTTGCAGGACTTCCACGCCCGCGGTCGCGCGGAGGAGCTCGATCGCATGTTGGATGTTGAGCTCGCGGTCGCCGAGGTTAGCGCCGAGGGCGATGTAGGCGGTGACGGGGGGAAATACAGCCACGGGAACAATCCGCACGGCCAGACGCTCGCCATGATGAACGTCATCATTGGGCGACGCGGGCTTTTGCCCTGGGAACTTAAAACTCGAATTCGGTGCTGCTGAGGCGCTGGTCAATCTGGTTCAGCACTCGGCGTTCGTCGGCTTCGTCTTTGGCGATAAAGGTGACGCTGAAGCGGACGTACGGGCCGGCGTCGTCCCACGGAACGGTGCTGATCAGCTTTTCCGTGATCATCCACTGGCTGAACGTCTCCGCCTTCTCGAAGGCGACGCGCTGCCCGCTCTTCGCGACCGCGGCTTTGGGCACTCGAACGTAGAGAAAGAACGAGCCGCGCGGTCTGGTCGCGCGGAAACCGTGCTTGTTCAACACGTCGACCAGCCCGCCCATCCGCCGCGAATACTTGCCGGCGATCTTCTGAGTGATCTGCGGATGCGCGAGGGCGTAGGCGCACGCCTGTTGGATGGCGAGGAACTGCCCGGAGTCGGTGTTGTCCTTCACGTCAGCGTACGCCTTCACGATCAGCGGATTGCCCACGACGAAGCCGAGCCGCCAGCCGGTCATGTTGAAACCCTTGCTCATCGAGTGCAACTCGACGCCGACGTCCATGGCGCCGGGCGTGGCGAGGAACGAGAGCGGCTTGCCTTCGAAGACCAGCGCGGCGTAAGCGGCGTCGTGAATCACGATGAGGTTGTGCTTCTTCGCGAAGGCGACGACCTCGGCGAAAAACTGCGGCGTTGCCGACGCTCCGGTCGGGTTGTTCGGATAATTGATCACCAGCGTCTTGGCGCGCTTCACTTTGTCGGGCGGGACGCTGGCGAGGTCCGGAAGGAAGTTGTTCTTCTCCAGAAGCGGCAGGTTATAGACTTCGCCGCCGACGTACTTGCTGTGCGTCCCGAAGACGGGGTAGCCGGGCGTGGTCATCAGCGCAACGTCGCCGGGATTGATGAAGCACGCCGGAAGAATGCTCAGCGCCGCCTTGGAGCCGATGGAGTGGACGACCTCGGTCGCGGGGTCGATGCCGCCGACGCCGCAGACGTCTTGCATCCATCGCGCCGCTGCCTCCTTGAAGGGCGCGGCGCCGTTGTCCGCATAGCCTCGATTTTCCGGATCGCGCGCGGCCTGCGCGAGCGCGTCGATGCAGTCGGGAAAGGCCATCTCGTCCGGCTCGCCGACGCCCATGTCGATCAGTTCGGCGCCGGGATTCGCCTGCAGCGCGGCGCGCTTGGCGCGCTTGATCTTCTCGAACTTGTAGATCTCGGTCCCCTTGCCGTAGAGCTTTCCGCCGATGCGTTCGGCAAACAAATTCTGGATGTAGCTGTCGCTCATGATCGTGACGGCAGACCGGGGGACGGTAACGATTCGGGCCGGGATTGTAGGGCTTGAAGGGGTGGGATCAAGCGCGTGGTCAGTTGTTGGCGGCGCGGGCGGAGCTGTTGATGGGTTCGATCGTCAGCTCGTGATGGAGCTTGCCGTTCTCGGTGAAGAAGCGGGTGCGGAGCTGACCCTTGCGCATCATCCGGCAGACCAGGTCGGGGAGCGGCGCGCCGCGGCGTTTTTCGAGATACAGCGCATCGTCTGTGAAGGGCTTCCCGTCGACGTCGGTGAAGTAGACCGACAGATCGGGGACCGAGCGCCATTTTAACTCCCGCGTCTGATACTCCAGCGTCTGGCTGGTCTTCATGGCGAAGTCGCGCAGCGGTCCGATGCTGTCCACGCTCTTGCCCAGGCCTTTGATCGCGATAAGCAGATCGGCGATCACCCCCTGGTTTTCAATAAGGGTGGCTTCGGGCGTCGCCTGCAGGTGCATCGCGTATTCGCCGAAGCGCGCCTGGAACCCTTTGATGTTCGTGCCAAAGGAACGCTCAAACGCCCCCTGCGCATCCTCGCCGGCGTGCATCTGCTGCAGCATTCGGAGCAGCAGGTCACGATACATTTCCTTGCCGCGCGAATCTTTGGCGTGAATCAGGAAGTGAACCATCGCCCAGCTCTGGTTGTATTCGATCCCGCCTCGCGCCGGACTCCCCTCGTTGATCGCAACCCACTCCGGCAGCGGGATGACGAGGATCTTCTTGAAGTCGAACAGCCGTCGGGCGTTCAGGTCCTCGCGCAGCTGACGTACGCGGTGCGGCGGGACCTGTCCGAGCCAGAACTCGTTCCCCGTCCAGATCCCTTCCTCGAACACCTGCGCCATTCCCTCGTTCAACCAGGTGGGAAGGTTGGGCGTGATGGCCGCATCCGCGAACTGATGAAATGCCTCGTGCTGGAGCGTCTGGCGAAGCGCGTCACGCCCCTGTCCTTCAAGGAAGGCGGCCAGAAGATGACGATCGGGAATGAATACTCCGCAGGTGTTCTTCGCGTCGGTGAAAAGCAGGTAGTCTTCCTGATTGCGGAAGAGGTAAGCCTCGAGCGTCGGCACCTCTTTCTCGCCGGCGAAGATCGCGAGGCGGCGGGCATACTCGTCATACATCGCGTCCATTCGGCGCGAGAGGTCATTCGCCAGTGCTTCGTCCAGATCGGTGTGAATGCGGTAGTGACGGCTGGTCAGCACGCGCAGCTTATCGCCGCCAGGTGCAGTGCGGCAGAGGCCCAGGCCGAGCAGCAGCACAAGACAGAACTGCACCCGTCGTATCCATACCAATGCAGACATCGAGAACCCCATGCGCGGCGCCCGCGCCGCCGACAAAGACACCCCGAATCTACCTTCCATCACCCCCCAGAAGGGGCCGTTTTTACTTTTCACCAGGCAGCACTATCATCGTCAAACTTTTGTCCGGCCACAATATGAGCGAGTCCAGCAACCCGTATGAACAAGAGCGACGTCAGAAGCTGGAGAAGCTTCGCGGGTTGGGGGTTGACCCGTACGGACACCGCACTGAAGGAATCCAGCCGCTGAGGAAGATCAAAGACGCCTACAAGGCCGAGATGGGCCATGACGGCGGGCCGGTCGTCAAGGCGGCCGGGCGGGTCATGCTCAAGCGGGACATGGGCAAGCTCAGCTTCCTTACCCTGCGCGACGAGAGCGGAGACCTGCAGATTGCCCTCGATAAGCGCCGCCTCGACGAGCGCTCCTGGGAAGTGCGCGGGTTGGTTGACCTTGGCGACCTGATCACTGTCGAAGGTGTGCTGGGTTCTACCAACAAGGGTGAGACCACCGTTTGGGCGACGGCCCTGCACATGGCTGCCAAGGCGCTGCTTCCGCCGCCTTCCAAATGGGAGGGACTTTCCGACGTCGAGCTGCGCTACCGGCAGCGGTATGTCGACCTGTGGGCAAACCCCGAGGTGATGAAGTTGCTCAAGCTGCGGATCCGCATCACCGATGAGGTCCGCCGGTACATGCGCGAGCGAGGCTTCACCGAAGTGGAAACGCCGATGATGCAGCCGCTGGCAGGCGGGGCGGCGGCGCGCCCTTTCGTGACCCACCACAACGCGCTGGACATCCCGCTGTACCTGCGCATTGCCCCGGAGTTGTACCTCAAGCGCCTGCTCGTCGGCGGTTTTAATAAGGTCTTCGAGCTTAACCGCAACTTCCGAAACGAAGGCATCAGCCCGAGGCACAACCCCGAGTTCACCATGCTCGAGGCCTATGAGGCGTTCGGCAGCTGGGAAACCATGGCCGACCTCGTGGAGGGGTTGATCTGCTCCATCGCTGAAAACGTCATCGGAACCCTGAAGATCGAGCACAGGGACGCCCAGGGTAACGTCACACGGACGATCAATCTTCAGCGGCCGTGGCGGCGCGTGAAGGTTGTGGAACTTGTCGAGGAGCGCAGCGGCTGGCATTTCGATGGCCGCAAGCTGCAGGAGGCGAAGCCGGAAGTATTGGCGCGGCTGCGTGAGAAGGGCGGTCGGGCATCCGTCGAATCATTTTCGGCGCACGAGCAATTGTTTGAGGTGTATGAAAAGCTGATCGAGCCGACCCTGATTGACCCCTGCTTCGTGACCCATATGCCGTCGGTAATGATTCCCCTGGCGCGCGAGAACCGCGAGCAGCCTGAGTTTGCTGACGTCTACGAACTGGCCATCAATGGCCAGGAGATCTCACCGGGCTATAGCGAGCTGAATGACCCGGAGGTGCAGGCGAAGCATTTCACGCACCAGGTCGGCGACGAAGCGGAAAAGCATAAAACCGACGAAGACTTTCTCACCGCCCTACGATATGGCATGCCCCCGGCGGGCGGGATGGGCATGGGCATCGACCGGCTGGTGATGATGTTGAGCGGCGCGCAGAGCATCCGCGACATCATCCTGTTTCCGCTGATGAAGCCGCACGCGGAATCACAGAAACCAGGGGCGGACACGTCGGAGCGCGAGGCGCCGTGAACGTTTTGCCCGCAACTGATACTTCACTCGTATAAGAGCTGCTGTTCCCGCTGAAATAGAACACGATGTACAAGCTGCACCTGATCCTGAAATATCTCCTGAAGCGGCGGATCGCCTGGGTTTCGCTGTTCGCGGTGATGCTCTGTACCACGATGGTGCTGGTGGTGATCAGCGTGATGGGCGGCTGGCTGCGCATGTTCCGCGCGTCGTTCCATGGGCTTACCGGCGATGTGCTGGTGGAGCGATCGTTCACAGGTTTCTCGCATTACCAGGAAATGATCATCGACATCGAGAAGTTGCCAAGCGTCGTGGCCGCGGTGCCGACCATCGAGACCTTCGGCCTGCTGAATATCGCCAACCTGAAGCCGGCCGGCGTACAGGTGATGGGCATCCCGATCGACCGGATCGGCCAGGTGAACAGTTTTCCGAAGTCGTTGTACCGGGGATACAACCAGCGGATCGATCAAGCCAACGACAAGCACAATCGGCTGACGCCGCAGCAGCGGCAGAAGCTGCGCGCGGAGGCGGAGGAACTCGCCAGGCACCCCTCCTTTAACAAGCCGTTTCCCGACAAGGTCTACAGTGAGCGCGCCCGCAACGGGGAGAACTGGCCGGGGATGATCGCAGGCATCGGCGTGCTGGACATCCGCAAGAACAAGGAAGGAACACTGGAGGGGCGCACGCCGGCGCTCTACCTGTTGCCGGTGAAGTTGACCGTGATGGGGATGGGGCCGGAGGCTGTTTCACTGGACTTTCAAAGCAAGAGCGAGAAGCACTACTGGATCGTCGACGACAGCCGGACGCAGGTTTGGCAGTATGACGCGAACAGCGTTTACGTCCCCCTCGATCAGCTGCAGAAGGATCTGAGCATGGACGCAACGACTGCCCTCGACGAGGAGACCGGGGAGAAGTCGGAAGTTCCCGCGCGGGTCACGACGATCCACGTCAGGCTCAAGCCCGGCGCGGACCTGAACGCGGCTCGCGACCAGGTGAAGGAAGTCGTGGAGCGCGTGCTGGCGCGGCATCGCAACAATGAGATTGTCGCCTCCACCAGCGATCCGAAGGTGGTCACCTGGGAAGAGGACAAAGCGACGTGGATCCACGCGATTGAGAACGAGAAGATACTGATGATCTTCCTGTTCGGGATCATCAGCGTGGTCGCGGTATTCCTGATCTTCTGCATCTTCTACATGATCGTGTCGGAGAAGACGAAGGACATCGGGATCATCAAGAGCGTCGGCGCCAGCTCAGGAGGCGTCGCAGGCATCTTCCTCGGGTACGGCGCCGCGATCGGCATCGTCGGTGCGGGACTGGGACTTCTCGCCAGCTACCTGCTGGTGCACAACATCAACGAGCTGCACACTTGGATGGGGCAGCGGCTCGGCGTGCAGATCTGGAACCCGGAGGTCTACCTGTTCGACAAGATTCCCAATACGATGACGCTGAAAGACGTGCTGGTGATCGGCGTGTGCGCCGTTCTGGCCTCGACGATCGGCGCCCTGCTCCCCGCCTGGCGCGCCGCCCGAATGAACCCCGTCGAAGCGCTGCGGTGGGAATGAACGGGAGTTTCGATTGTTGATTTGCGAGTTTCGATTGAAGTAAGGCGGCGTCGGCGAATGGAGTCCGTCAATCGCAAATCAAAAATCGAAAATCGAAAATAGGATATGTCTCAGCTAGCCCAAGAGCCTGTGCCGGTGCTGCCGCTGGCAAAGCAGGGAATTCTCAGCGCGCGAGCGGTGCGGAAGTCGTTTCGCATGGGAGACAGCACGGTTGTCGTGTTGAAGCACGTTGACCTTTCGGTCCTTCCCGGCGAGTTCGTCGCGATCGAGGGCCGCTCAGGATCGGGAAAGAGCACGCTGCTGCATATCCTGGGCGCGCTGGATGACGTGGACGACGGCACGGTCGAGTACGACGGTCGCGATATTTCCGCGATAGGTCACACGGAGCGCAGCCGGCTGCGGAACACGCAGTTCGGATTCGTCTTTCAGTTTTACCACCTGCTGCCGGAGCTGAACGTGATGGAAAACACGCTGCTGCCGACCATGGTAAAACACTCCTGGCTCGGGTTTCGCGCTCAACGTCGGAAGCTGCGCGAGCGGGGGGCGGAGGTGCTCACGCAACTGGGGATGTCTCACCGCCTGAAGCACCGGCCGAACCAGCTCAGCGGCGGTGAGCGCCAGCGAGTCGCCATCGCGCGCGCGTTGATGAATTCGCCGCGAGTGCTTTTCGCAGATGAGCCAACCGGCAACCTGGATGCCGAGACCGGCAGACAGATCATGACGGTGCTCGAGAAGTTGCACCGCGAGTCCGGGCAGACGATTGTGATGGTCACGCACGATCGCACGCTGGCGAGACAGGCTGACCGGGTGTTGGTAATGAAGGACGGCCGGCTGGAGCGCGCGGGGGCACAGAACCCGGTCTGAATCCAGCGGTTCGTCCGTCAGTCACATGGGCGATCTGCTCATGTATATTGTGGTTGAACACGGGCTGGCGGCCCGTGGCACGATGAGGGCGTCATGCCTTTGAAGGTCTGGCTGGATGGAAAGCTCGTTGATCCTGGCGATGCCAGGGTGAGCGTCTACGACCACGGTCTGCTCTATGGAGATGGCGTCTTCGAAGGCATCCGCGTTTATCACGGACGCATCTTCGAGTGCGACGCCCACCTCGACCGTCTCTATAACTCTGCCAAGGCCATACGGCTCACGATCCCAATGGCGCGCGAGCAAGTCCGCGCGGCGATAGACGAGACGGTCCGCGCAAACAGCTTTCGCGACTGCTACATCCGCCTCATCATCACTCGCGGCATCGGCCAGCTCGGTATCAGCCCGGCGAAATGCGAGCGCCCTTCGGTGATCGTCATCGCGGACATGATCGAGCTGTATCCGAAGGAGATGTATGAGAAGGGGATGGCGATCATCACGGCATCCGTGATCCGCAATCACCCCAATGCGCTCTCGGCGCGGATCAAGAGCCTCAACTACCTCAACAATATTCTGGCCAAGATCGAGGCGATTGATGCCGGCGTGCCGGAGGCGATCATGCTCAACCACGAGGGGAACGTCTCGGAGTGCACGGCCGACAATGTCTTCATCGTCCGCGAAAGCCAGGTCCAGACCCCCACCACGTACGACGGCATTCTCGAGGGAATCACCCGGCGCGTCATCCTCGGATTGTGCACCAAGGGGGGCATCCTTTTCGCCGAGAAGACCCTGCAGCGCCACGACTTGTATGTCGCCGACGAATGCTTCCTCACCGGCACCGGCGCCGAAGTCGTCCCGGTGACGAGAATCGATGGTCGCGTGATCGGCGACGGCCAACCTGGGCCCATCACCCGGAAGATCATCGAGGCCTTCCACCGCCATGTCCGAGAGGCATAACGCCGCTTTTCGCCCGACGTCCTTGGCCTGTTGCGCACTCCCCGGATCCACAAGTGAATCTCGACAGCCGCTGGTAGCGTCGCAGCTTCCACGCAGCTTCCGGGGATGCTCACAAATTGCTTGAGAATTTGAAAATATCAATTACAATCAATGCACTGGCACCCTTCAGGGAGGAAGAGTGGTCAATGGGATGGACATCGGATCGTTATCGTTTGACGGACTGATCGGGCGCGAGTGGCTGGCCACCAATCAGTTGGGGGGATTCGCCTGCTCCACCGTCGCCGGGCTCAACACGCGAAAGTATCACGGGTTGCTGGTGGCTGCGATGGCGCCGCCGGTCCGGCGCATGGTGCTGCTCTCACGCGTTGAAGAAACTGTCTTTCGGGATGGCTGGCCTGCTGCGCTATCCAGCAACGAATACCCCGGCGTCATTCACCCCGAAGGCTTCCGTCGGCTGCGCGCTTTCAATTACGAGCCGTTCCCGCGCTGGGCGTACCAGGGCGACGGGTGGACGCTCGAGAAGGAGTTGTGCCTGCTGCGCGGGCGCAATGCCGTGCTGCTCAGCTACAGCCTGCTGGCTGCCGAGCGGCCGCTGACGTTGGAGATTCGGCCGCTGTATGCGCTGCGTTCGATTCACGATCTTACCTATCAGTGGAACGGTCGCCTGTTCTCCGAAATCAAATCAAAGGGCCACCACCGGATCCCGCCGACCGGAAAGACGCCCGAAGTGTTCTTCGCGCATGACGCGCACTTCGACGCGCAGCCGAACTGGTACCTCAACACGATCTACCGCCGCGAGCAGGAGCGCGGCTACTCGGGCCTGGAAGACCTGTGGATGCCGGGAGTGATCCGGCAGACACTTCAGCCGGGGCAGAGCCTGCACTTCGCCTGTTCGACGGATCCGATTGACTTGCCGCGCGTCATCGCCGCGGCGGATCAGCAATGCGTATCAGGGTCACCGGTCCCCGCGCTGAGTGAGCCCATCATTCTCGACCGGCCGCAAACGCAGGACGCGCTGACGGCGCTGCGCCGGGCGGCAGAGCAGTTTGTGGCGCTGGTCCCGCAGGAGGGGGCGAGTGAGAAATCTACCTCTATTGTCACGCTGTACCCGTGGTCGCCGCCCTCGGTGCGAGGCGCGCTAATTGCCTTTTGTGGCCTGCTGCTCGTGACTGGCCGGTTCGTTGAAGCCCGGAAGTTCCTGCTTTCGCTGGTGGGTCGGCTGCGCGACGGAATAATGCCTTCGGAGTTCCCTGAAGGCGGCGGGGTCCCTGTGTACCTGGGTTCGGACGTGAGCCTGTGGTTCGTCAACGCCGTCCAGAACTACCTCCGGTACAGCGCCGACGAGCCCACGACCCGGCGGCTGTACGAAGCGGTCGTTCAGATCGTCGATCACTACAGACACGGAACGGGGCTTGGAATCAAAGTTGACGCTGACGGATTGCTCGGCAGCCAGCAGCCAGGGAGTGCAACGACCTGGATGGACGCCAGGGTGGGCGAGTGGGTCATCACACCGAGAGAGGGCCGGCCGGTTGAGTTGAATGCGCTCTGGTACAACGCGGTGAATATCGACGCGGATCTTGCCCGCAAGTTTGGCCAGGGCGACCGCGCGGAGGAGCTCACGAGCTTCGCGCGTTCGATCAAAGAGGCTTTCAACCATCGGTTCTGGAACGACGAGGCCGGCTGTTGTTTCGATGTGCTCAACGACTACGGCCACGACCCGGCCGTTCGTCCCAATCAGCTCCTCGCGATCAGCCTGCCGCATCCGGTCCTTGCCGTCGAACGGCATGTGAGGGTGGTGGAGAAGCTTCACGCCGAACTGCTCACGCGCGTCGGCGTTCGCACTCTCTCTTGCGATGACGCGGGATACCACGCCCCCTACGCCGGTGGCGTGTTGCCGCGCGACCGCGCGTATCACAACGGCTGCGCATTTCCCTGGCTGCTCGGCCCGTTCGTCACGGCCTATTTGCGGGTCCACGGCCGGGGCGAAGTTGCGCGCCGTCAGGCGTTGGAAATGATCCAGCCATGCCTGGACCATCTCATCGGCGATGGACTGGGCCAACTCTGCGAACTGTTTGATGGAGACGCGCCTCACGCGCCCGGCGGTGCTCTCGCATCCGCTCTTTCGATTGGCGAACTGCTTCGCTGTTATGAGGAAGATATCCTCGACGTGGCCCGCGCCGACGTGGCGAAAGTCGCGTCAACGGCGGTTGCAGGCCAAACCGCGAAGCAACCGATTGCACGTTTCCGCGCCCCGCCTACGCGGGCGAAGCCCTCTCAGTAAGGTCATCCCGCCGATTTGACGATTCAACGGGGCGAGACGCTCCGGGCACATGGCGCCGCAGGTTACTCGCATCCGCCTGATCGAAACGGGAACGTCCCATCAGTGCCGGGTCACCGTGCAGGGCGCAATGTTCGTCCCGCCATTTGCGGATTGAGACGCCGCGAGTTCCCGCGAAATGCGCTGGCTTGCGAAAGCGCTGGGTCGGTCACAGAATGGCGCGCCATCACCGGCGGTGGCCGCGCGACCTGGGAATGCGGCTACTTCACAATGGAAGGTCGACGCTATGGCAGGGCAGGCATTCGGCGTTATCGGCTTGGACGTCATGGGGCGCAACATTGCGCTGAACATCGAGCGGAACGGCTTTCCTATCGCCGTATACAACCGCACGTACAGCAAGGCCGAGGACTTCGTTAACGGCGACGCGAAGGGGAAGAACGTTAAGACTTCGCCCGATCCCAAGGCGTTCGTCGCGCTGCTGGAGCGGCCGCGCCGCATCCTCATGATGGTCAAAGCCGGCGCGGCGACCGACGCGACCATCGACGTGATGCGTCCCCACCTGGAGCCGGACGACATTCTGATTGACGGCGGCAACGCGTTGTTCACGGATACTGAGCGTCGCGAGCAGACGCTTCGACCAACAGGCATCAAGTTCTTTGGAATGGGCGTTTCCGGCGGCGAGGAAGGCGCCTTGTGGGGGCCCAGCCTGATGCCGGGAGGCGACCGCGAGAGCTATGAGCGCCTGCGCCCCGTGCTGGAAAAAATCGCGGCAAAGGCGCCCAGCGACGGCGTCCCGTGCGTCACCTATTGCGGTCGAGGCGGCGCTGGACACTTCGTCAAGATGGTCCACAACGGGATCGAGTATGGCGACATGCAACTCATCGCCGAGGCGTATGACCTGCTGAAGACCGTCGGCGGCTTGAGCAACCGGCAGATGAAGGATGTCTTCCAGGAATGGAACAGCTCAGAGCTTCAAAGCTTTCTCATCGAGGTGACGACCAAGGTCATCGATTTTCCCGATCCCAGGGATTCGAGCAAGCCGTTGGTCGAGCAGATTCTCGACGTGGTTGGCATGAAAGGGACCGGGACCTGGACGATCAAGTCGGGACTCGACCTCCTCGTACCGCTCCCCACCATGGCGGCGGCGGTGGATGCGCGCGAGCTGTCAGGACTAAAAAGCGAGCGCGTGCGCGCAAGCGCCGAGTTGGCTGGGCCGAAACCTGGCCGCAGCGACGTTGATATCAAACAGTTCGTGCGTGACGTGAAGGATGCCTTGTACTGTTCCAAGATCTGTTCCTACGCCCAGGGCATGGCAATGCTCGCCGCCGCCAACAAGCCAAAGGGCGAGACGCTCAAGGATCTCGGCGATAAGACGGCAACTCCGGGTTACGAATTCGGCATGAACCTTCCCGACCTGCCGATGATCTGGCGGGCAGGATGTATTATTCGCGCTGTATTCCTGGAAGAAATCACCAAGGCGTTCAAGGAAAACCCGACGCTCCCCAACCTTCTGCTCGATGCCCGCTTCAAGCAGACGATCAATCAGCGGCAGGACGCGTGGCGGCGCACTGTGAAACTCGGCGCCGACAGCGGCGTTGGCCTGCCCGCATTCGCCGGCAGCCTGGCGTATTACGACAGCTACCGCCGCCAGCGCCTGCCGGGCAACCTCATCCAGGCGCAGCGCGACTATTTCGGCGCGCATACCTATCTGCGGCTCGACGATCCCCAGGGCCAGCCGATCCACACGCATTGGTCGAGCGAACAGCCCGCCAAGACGGCGCTCGACGGCATCCATCCGAGCCGGCAGGTCGGCACCGCGCAACAGCCAAAAGGTGATTGAGACTTTCACTCTCCCCTTGCGGCCAGGATTTCGCCCAGGTCCAGAGAGAATCAAGCACGCCCTGATGCAACTTCTCGCGCTCGACATCGGGTCGTCGTCGGTGAAGGCTGCGACGTTGCGCGCCGGAAAAGTCGTCGGGCGGGTCGCGCGCGTTCCGTATGAAACTCACTTTGACGGACCAAGCGTCGAGGTGCCGGTGGAGCGGGTGCTCGGTGCAGTCGCCACCGCAGTCCGACGCGCCGGTACGCCGGCGCGAACAGCGGACCTGATTGCGCTGTCGGTGATGTCACCCGCGTGGGTGGCCATCGATGCCAGGGGCCGCGCCCTCACGCCGCTGGTGACTCATCAGGATCGGCGCAGCGTCGAAGAAGCGGCGGAGCTCGAGCGGCGGGTGGGAAAGGAGCGGCACCTGCGTCTGGCGGGCAACCGCCCGTTCCCGGGCGGGATCAGCTCGACGACGTGGGCCTGGTATCTCCGGCATCGCCCGGAGGTGCTGAGGAAGGCGGATCTCGTTGGACATCTGAGCACGCTGATGTTGCGGCAGATCACCGGTGCGCGGGTGATCGATCCATCGAACGCATCCTTCACGGGGCTGTATCTCACGACAAAGCAGGGTGGCTGGAGTGAAGAGTTGTGCGAGGCGGTCGGGGCTCGCGAAGCGTTGTTGCCGCAGGTGACGCCGGCGAATTCCGTTGCGGGGAACGTGACCGCAGCAGCGGCGCGGCGCTTTGGCTTGATGGCGGGAACCCCGATGCTCGCGGGGATAGTCGATACCAGCAGCGCGATGCTGCTGACCGGCGCGCGGCCGGGGCAGCTCATGAACACGATGGGCTCGACGGACGTGCTGGGGCTTTGTACGCAGCGGGCGTTGGTGCACGAGAAGCTGCTGCTGCGCGCGCTGGGGATCGGCAAGCGCTGGATGCTGGTCAGCACCATTGCCGCGGCGGGGTCTTCCATCGCGTGGGCAAAGGAGCAGTTGTTCGGCGACTACTCGTGGACTCGATATGAGAGGCTCATTCGCGCCCTGTCGCGCCAACAGGGCGGGGATGCAAGCCGCGGCGTGGTATTCGAGCCCTACCTGGCGGGCGATCGCACCAGCATGGAGCAGGCGAAGGGAGCATTCAGCGGCCTGATCCTCTCGACGACGCGCGAGCAGATGCTGATGGCCATCATCGAGTCATTGGCCAGGGCGAGTGCGGCGCGGTTGGCGTTGTTACGTGAGACGGGCGCGACGCTCCGAAGAAATGTGGTGGTGTCCGGAGGGGTACAGGGCGCGCTGGAAAGGGTCATGCACCGCGGTTGGGGGCGCGGGTGGACCTTCAAACCAGAGCAGGATGCAACGCTTCGCGGGTTGTGGAACCTGGCGCAGGCAATCTAACGAATAGGCGCGGGGCATGGCTGCCAGCGCATGTCTCCGCCGCAAAGACCAGATCGGTGGGTAGCCGGCGCCGCGCGTTCAGTGTCCGTCGCGCGTTTCTTCCTTCGGCTTGCTGATCTGTTTGACCGGCGCTGTGGACCAGCGGTTGCTGCTCTTGAGCAGGCGCGGTTCCTGATTGTCCCAGACGGCACGCACGTCGTCGCGGTGGAACTGCACGGCGTATGCGATGCGCGGCTCGGAGTTGTTGTTCGGTCCCGAGCCGTGGACGGTAAGCCGCGAGAAGGCCACGCAGTCCCCGGCATTCATCCGGATGGGAAGGAAATCTTCAGGGTCCGTCTTTACCCGGCGGTGGGCGGTGCCGTCTCCGGCGTCGTCGGATTCGAGCGTGCCGCGGATATGGGACCGGGGGACGATTTCGAGGCACCCGTTCTCGGGTGACATATTCTGCAGTGCAATCCAGAGGTTGATGCCGGGCCCGTCAAAGCGGGTGTACTGATTGTCCTGGTGAAAATGGAACCGTCCCCCGCCGCCGCCGTTCTTCACGCCGGTGAACGGAAGATAGAGGGTACTGGGCCCAGCCATGAGCTGCTCGGCAATGCGCCGGAGGTTCGGGCTATTGACGAGCCCATCGAGCGTGCTGCCTTCGAGGTACTCGCCGGTCTGGCGGAGTTTGTCCCCCGCGCTGAGTCCCTGCCGCAGGCGGCTCAGGGGAATGCCTTGCTGCTCGAGAACGTCGAGCACCTCCTGCCGCATCGCTGATGCGTCCTCGCCCGAGACGAGCCCGGAAATGAACAGGTAACCCATCTCTTTGTAGAATTTAACCTCACCTTGCGCAAGCTGCAGGGGACGAACGACAGTGGGGGCGGCAGAGGTGGTCATACGAGTGGCCTCAAACGCTTGGTTCGACGGAGAGACCCTCCAATCTTATTTCCGATCCTGCGTGATACAAAATGGACTGTCTGATCAAGTTTTGTATTATTTGCTCAGCATGATCCACGACCTGGTCTTTCTCCACAGCGGCCATGCTCCGCGCTGCGACGCGCGGGTGGACAAGCATTTCGACGGTTACTGGACGCTTCAATTCATGTCGTCGGGTGGTGTGGAGGTTTGCTACGACGACGCGTCGCAGGTGATGGAAGGCGCATGGTTCTGGACGGCGTTTCCAGGGCCTCACGTTCGGTTTCATCCCGCCCCGGGATACTCAATGTGGCATCACCGGTATTGCGCATTCCGTGGACCGCTCGTAGGGCGCTGGCTGGCGGAGGGGTTGTTCCCGCCGGAGCCGCAGCATGCGCCGAATCTGAAGCGAAACGTCTCGGCTTTCGACGAGTTGCTGGCGGAACTTCGCCGCTCGGACCGCTGGGGCGCCGTGCGCGCGCTCAACCTGCTCGAGCGAATTCTCATTGAGCTGGCGGAAGCGCGGTCACCGGCCAATGCGCCGCGGGCGTGGCTGCGGCCCGTTCTGGATCGGCTCGAACAACCGGGCGAGCCGCCGGACTATGAGCGGCTCGCGGAGAAGGCCGGCATGGGACTGAGCACGTTGCGGCGGCGATTCAGGCAGGCGATGGGCACGCCGTTGCACGCATATGCACTGCAGTGCCGGGTGGCGAAGGCGCGCTCGCTGCTCGGCGAAACCGATCTCCCGATCAAAGCGGTGGCAGAGAAGCTGGGATACAGCGATGTCTACTTCTTCTCGCGGCAGTTTCGCGAGCTGAGCGGGGTCCCGCCCGCGGCATATCGGAAGAGCCGGCAAGGTTAGGTCGGCCTGCGCGGCAATTAATATAACAAGGGCTCTTGCGCTCGCATGCCGGCCCGTCCGTTCATCGTCAGCCGTCTCATCCAGGAACTTTGGCGCAAACTTTGTGGCGTAGCCGACGTTGTATAATAGACTTCGGGCTAGTATCGTACCGCCCTCTCGACTGGTGAACCGTGGCCGGGTCAGCGATAAGTCACGGAATTGCCTGCACTAAGGCTGAAGTCTGACGATCAGGGCAAGTGGTCCTGAGCGTCCGAGGCGTGAGGCCTGACCCCCAGCTTAACGGACTAGCTCGAAATGAACTCAGTGCGAAACGACATCCGCAATGTTGCCATCATCGCCCACGTCGACCATGGGAAGACGACGCTGGTGGACGCTCTGCTCAAGCAGAGCGGGAATTTCCGCGACAGCCAGCTGACGCAGGAATGCCTGCTCGACAGCAATCCGCTGGAGCGAGAGCGCGGCATCACGATTCTGTCCAAGAATGTCTCCATCACCTACATGGACCCGACCGGTACGACCACGAAGATCAACCTGATCGATACGCCGGGCCACGCGGATTTCGGCGGCGAGGTGGAGCGGGTGCTCTCGATGGCGGACGGTGTCTTTCTCCTGGTGGACGCGGCCGAGGGTCCGATGCCGCAGACGCGCTTCGTGCTCAAGAAGGCATTCCAGCACGAGCTGCGGCCAATCGTTGTCATCAACAAGATCGACCGCCCCGATGCGCGGGCGCATGCAGTGCTCGATGAGGTGTTCGAGCTGTTCATGGAGCTCGGCGCTGATGATGAGACGCTGGACTTCCCGGTTCTCTACGCGAGCGGCAGGGCGGGCACTGCTTCGTGGAGCCTGGAGAAGACCGGCACCGACATTGTCCCGGTCTTCGAGGCGCTGCTGAAGCACGTGCCGGCGCCGCATGGCGATCCCGATAAATCGCTGCAGATCCAGATCACCAGCATCAATTACAACGACTACGTCGGCCGGATTGGAATCGGACGGATCTACAACGGCCGGATCAAGACCGGCCAGCAGGTGAAAATTGTCCGCCGCGACGGGACGCAAATTGCCTCGCGCGTCCAGCAGGTGCAGGTGTTCGACGGGCTCGGGCGGAAGAACGTCGAGGACGCCTCGGCGGGCGATATTGTCGCGCTGGTGGGCCTCGAATCGGTCGATATCGCCGACAGCATCTGCGATCCCGTCGATCCGCAACCGCTGGAGGCGACCGAGATCGAACCGCCGACCCTGACGATGATGTTCAGCGTGAACGATTCGCCGTTTGTCGGCAAAGAGGGAAAGTACGTCACGAGCCGGAATCTGCGCGAGCGCCTCTTCAAGGAACTGGAGAGCAACGTCGCGCTGAAGGTGGAGGAGACAGGGAACAAGGACGCGTTCAAGGTGTCCGGTCGCGGCCTGCTGCACCTTGGCATTCTGATCGAGAACATGCGGCGCGAGGGATATGAGCTGTCGATCTCCAAGCCGCACGTCATCACGCGGAAGGATGATGACGGGCAGGTGCTGGAGCCGATCGAGTACCTCGTGATCGACGTTCCGGAGAAGAACCTCGGCGGCGTGATGGAGCTGGTAGGCAACCGCCGCGGCGAGTTAGTGCGGATGGACAACCGCAGCGGCCAGGTGCATCTGGAGTTCACCATCCCCGCCCGCGGTTTGATCGGCCTGCGAACGCGGATGCTGACGGCGACGCAGGGCGAAGCGATCATGCACCACAACTTCCATGAGTATGCGCCGCTGCGCGGCGCGGTGCCGCAACGGAGCAACGGCGCGATGATCAGCAACCAGGCGGGGACGACGAACGCCTATGCGATGAACACGCTGCAGGACCGCGGCAGTCTGTTCGTCGATCCGGGTGAAGCGTGCTATGAGGGGCAGATCGTGGGCGAGCACTGCCGCGAGGACGACATCGTCGTCAACCCGTGCAAGGCGAAGCAGCTGACCAACATGCGGACCACGAGCCGGGATGAGAACATCATCCTCAAGCCGGCGCGGAAGATGACGCTGGAGCAGGCGCTGGAATACATCGAGGAAGACGAGCTGGTCGAAGCAACGCCACAGACGATTCGACTGCGCAAGGGCGTGCTCGGCGAGACGGACCGAAAGCGCGCGGGGCGCAAGCCCGCGGCGATGGTCGAGGTTTGATCATCGCGCTCGACAGAATCGTCGTGTGGCACGGGCTACCAGCCCGTGTCTTCTTTTGGTCGCTCAGACATGGACGAGTAGCCCTGTCACGGAAGAATTGAGCCATGCGCCGGCCTCTCATTGGCATCACGATCGACAGCAGCGATCGGCCGAACCGGTACGAATCGCCGATGGGTTATGCGACGGCGGTGGAGAAGGCGGGGGGCTTGCCGTTGCTGCTCGCCTATCGCGTGGATCTGTCTCTGATCCCGCAGATCGTAGACGAGCTTGACGGCGTGCTGTTCAGCGGCGGCAACGATCTCGATCCCACCCTCTACGGCGAAACCTATCACCCGAAGGCCGAGCCGATCGATCCGGAGCGGCAGCGGTTTGAACTGGCGCTGATCGCCGAGGTGGAGAAGCGCCGAACGCCTGCACTGGGAATCTGTCTCGGATCGCAACTGATGAACGTGTATCGCGGCGGCAGCCTGGTGCAGTTCCTGCCGGACCTCGCGCGCGAGCCCTCGCTGGAACATCGCAAGCTTGGCGACGCCGTCCCGCGGCATAGTGTGGCGCTGGAGGAGGAGTCGCTGGTGGCGCAGTCGCTCGGTAAGTCAGAGGTCTTGGCAAATTCCAGTCACAAGCAGGCAGTGAAGAGGCTGGGGCGCGGCCTGCGCGTGATCGCGACGTCGCCGGACGGCGTGATCGAAGGCGTGGAAGATCCGTCGATGCCGCTGTTTCTCGGCGTGCAGTGGCATCCGGAACGATTGCATGATGAGCCGGACCACTTGGCGCTGTTCAAGCTGTTGGTGGAGAAAGCGCGGAAGGGTGATTGAGTCCGAGGAATCGTATGCCGAACAGCGGCCCTCGCAGCTTGTCGAAGATGAATGAGGACCGCTGCGCCTGAGTCATGAGAGGTGGTCGCACAGCAGCGCGTCGAACGCTTCAGGCGGTTTGCCGGTGGTTGCGGGGGTGCGTATCGTCTGTCGCGTGCGACGGATTCTCTTGCTGATTACAGACCTTGAGATCGGCGGAACGCCGACCATCGTGCGCGAGCTGGCGATTCGGCTGACGGACCCCGGGCGAGTGCAGGTGGAGGTGGCTTGCCTATCGCGGTGGGGGCCGGTGGCGGATCAGATTCAGGCGGCGGGGGTGCGGGTAACGGCGCTGGAGGCGCGGGGGGCAGCGGACCTGTCGGTCATCGCGCGGCTCGCCTCACTCATCGACGAGCGCGAGTTTGATACGGTCTTCAGTTTTCTCATTCATGCCAACGCAGCCGCAGCCGCCGCGGCGCTCTTTTGCCGGCGTGTTCGGCTGATTCAATCCATTCAGACCACGCAGCCGTATCCGGATTGGCATTGGAGGCTGCAGCGATTCGTGCAGCGCGCCGCTGACGCGGTGATCGTTCCCTCGCCTTCCGTTGCGAAGATCGCGGTGGAGCGGGCGAACGTCTCGCCGGGGAAGATGCACGTCATTCCCAATGCCATTGCCCCTGATGACTTCCCGCACTCCGACATTGCCCTCTGCGAGAGCCGGCCTTTTCCCGTCGGATTCATCGGACGGCTCGATCCTGTGAAGCGCGTGCCGGATCTCGTTGCGGCGGCGGCGGAACTGGAGCGCAGCGAGCCTGGCCTGGTTCATCTGCATGTGTTCGGAGATGGGCCGGAGCGTGGGCGCATTCAATCCGCGATTCGCCGGCTGCGCGCGGAATCGTTCGTGACCCTGCGCGGAGCTGTGGCACTCCCGCAGGAGGCTCTCGCACAACTCGGGTTGCTGGTGTTGCCGTCGCTGGCGGAAGGATTCGGGCTGGTGCTCATCGAGGCGATGGCGGCCGGCGTGCCGGTGATCGGCACCGACGCGCCCGGCATTCGCGACGTGACCCGCGATGAGCAGACGGGACTGCTGGTGCAGTTCGGGTCGATCACCGAAATGTCGGAAGCCATCCGACGGGTGGTCAAGGATCTGCCGCTTCGCCGCAAGCTGATCGAGGCGGGGCTGCAGGAGGTGCGCCAACGATTCAGTTGGGATCAAGTTCTCCCGCTTTACCGTCAGCTGCTCCATCTATAAGAAGAATATTAGCCACCGATGAACACCGATTGAGCACCGATGGGAGCAACGTGCTAAAGCCCTGTTGGGCCGTCACATCGTAGGACAATCAGAGCTTCTACAGTGGGAGTTGGCGTGCCAGCGCGAGATAGTGATCGTAGTTGGCACGGAGCTCGGTGAGCGAGTCGCCGCCGAACTTTTCAAGAAAGGCCCGGGCGATCTCGAACGCGATGACGTTTTCCATGACAACTGACGCAGCGCTGATGGCGGAGATGTCGGATCGCTCCCACCCGGCTTCGGAAGATTCCTTGGTGTTCAGATCGATGCTCTTGAGCGGCTTGCCCAGGGTGCTGATCGGTTTCATGGCGCCGCGCACGACGACGGGCTTGCCATTGGTCATGCCGCCTTCGAGGCCGCCGGCGTTGTTGCTGCCGCGAATGAATCCGAGCGATGGAGTCTCCTTTGCCGCCGGGTCATAGCCGATTTCATCGTGAACTTTTGAGCCGGGTCGGCGGGCGGCCTCGAAGCCGAGACCAATTTCGACGCCTTTGAAAGCCTGGATGCCGACGACGGCGGCGGCGATGCGCGAGTCAAGGCGTCCATCCCAGGTCATGCACGAGCCAAGGCCGATGGGGCAGCCGAAGACGTGAGCTTCGACGATTCCACCGGCGGTGTCCTTCGCCTCCTTCTGATCAGAGATGAACTCGCGCATCGACTGCTCGGCTGCGGGGTCCGGACAGTAGACGTCGGAAGCGTCGCGCGCCTTGAGCAGATCGCGCCAGTTCTCCGGCGTCACCTCAGTTGTCGCAGTGGCACCGCCCACCGCCCGGACGAAGCCGAAGACTTCAATGCCGAATGACCGCAGGAGGCAGCGCGAGAGCGCCCCGGCCGCTACACGGGCGGCGGTCTCCCGGGCGCTGGCGCGCTCCAGCGTCTCGCGGCAGTCGGTGGTGAGCCATTTCACCGACCCCGCCAGGTCGGCATGGCCGGGGCGGGGCCGATGCAGCGGCGGCGTCGCCGTCGGATCATCGAGTCGCGAGTCTTTGTTGGGGATCAGCATCGTCACCGGCGAGCCGATGCTTTTTCCGAGCCGCACGCCGCTGAGAAACTCGACGTGGTCCGTCTCGATCTTCTGCCGCCCGCCGCGGCCATATCCACCCTGGCGGCGGCGCAATTCGCTGTCGATGAAGTCCCTGTCGATGCTGATCCCGGCGGGCATCCCCTCCACAAGCGAGATCAAAGCCTTCCCGTGAGATTCCCCGGCGGTGCGATAACTGAGCGTGGCCATTCGTGAATGAATCGTAACAGAAAGGAACCGGCGTTTCCGCGCTCGTCAGACCGTGGACGAAACGGTTTGAGAAGATTACGGAGAGGCTGGCGCGCGGCAGTCGCCGCGTTCCAAACAGAGACTTTGAAAAGCTTCAGTCAAAGATCGAGTGGCTCCCCCGTGAGCCGCTGGTGCGCTTCGATGTACCGGGCGCGGGTTCCCTCGACCACTTCTTTGGGAAGGGCCGGCGCGGGTGGTGTCTTATTCCACGGAATACTCTCGAGGTAATTTCTCACGAATTGCTTGTCGTAGCTGGGTTGGTCGCGACCGGGGGAGTAGGCGTCGGCGCGCCAGAAGCGGCTGCTGTCAGGGGTCAGCACTTCATCAATCAGAATCAGCTCGCCGTCCGGGAGCTCTCCGAATTCAAACTTGGTGTCCGCGATGATGACGCCGCGCTCGAGTGCGTAGGCAGCGGCCTGCGAATACAGGGAAAGAGTGCGGTCGCGGATCTCGGTCGCGATCTTCCGGCCGACTCGTGCAACTGCTTCGTCAAAGCTGATGTTGAGGTCGTGGCCGCTCTCCTCTTTTGTGGCGGGCGTGAAGATCGGGAAGGGGAGCTTGTCGCACTGGCGCAGGCCCGCGGGAAGCCTGATCCCGCAGACGGTTTGCGACTGTTGATATTCCTTCCATCCTGAGCCGGCAAGATAGCCGCGGGCGACGCATTCGATGGCAATGACCTGCGCCTTGCGGACAAGCATCGATCGCCCAAGGAGCTGATCGTCGAAGCGCCGGACATCCTTCGGGTAATCTTCGATCTTGGTCGCGAGCAGATGATTCGCGAACTGATCCGCGAACCGGTTGAACCAGAAGAGGCTCAGGGCGGTCAGGATCTTTCCTTTGTCGGGGATGCCGTTGGGCATCACGCAATCGAAGGCGCTGATTCGGTCGGTGGCGACGATCAGCAACTTGTCGCCGAGATCGTAGACGTCGCGGACCTTTCCGCGGCGCACGGGAAAGGGGAGATCGGATCGAAGCAACTCGGGCATGCCCAGAGCGTAAACGGCAGTGTGGAAAAGGCAAAGCGGAGGACTTCGACGCCCATTTCTTCGTTCCTGACTTTCCTTAGAATAACGCCCGATGATCAAACCTGACGCTCCGGGTTTCCCGCTGCTGGGCTATATCGACGAGCTCGTGAACAAGCTCCGCGACCGGGTTCCCGCGGCGTTGAGCGATTGGGATCCCGCCGCGATTCATGAGGCGCGGGTGACGACCCGGCGGCTCAAGGCGGCGCTCGAGCTTCTGAAGCCGGTGCTGAGCAAATCACGCCGGCAACCTTTCGCGAAGATCCTCAAAAAGCTCCGAAGGCGGCTTGGTCCACTTCGCGATATCGACGTCATGCTGGAGCACGTCAACGACATCCAGCGGGCGAACAAGTTTCCGGCCGCGGTCTTGTGGCTCACGCAACACCTCTACGACCAGCGCGAGAGAGTGCGCGAGAAATCCACGAAGCAGGGGGCGCCTGCGGATGTCCTCGAGAAGCTTGGAAGCTGGTGGGGGCTGCGGGAGGAGGTGACCGAGGCCCACGAAGCAACCGAGTCGCTCCTCGCCGAATCATTGCACCTGCAAACCGACGCCTTCGTCGAGCAGGCGGATCGTTTCGTCGCCGGCAGCAGGGGCGAGCGGCAAAGCGCCCATCAGGATCCGCACGAGATGCGCATCGCCGGCAAAGCGCTGCGTTACACGCTCGAAATGGCGCAGGCGCAGGGACACGATCTGCCGAAGTCCGTGACGAAGACCTTCAAGCGCATGCAGGAGATGCTCGGCCTGTGGCACGATTACGTAGTGCTGACGGAGCGCGCGATGCGGATCGCGGTGGACGAGTTGCTTGCCCATCACGATGGAACGACGCAGGCGGAGGTATTGGAATTAGCGCAGCTCGCAATCCGCCGGGCGGGGCAGCAGCTTGCCCATTTTTCAACCCTCTGGATCAAAGACGGCGCCGCGATCGCCGCGAAGATCCGCAGCAGCTTCCCCCTGACGCAACCTGTGTTGGAAAGGAAGGACGCCGCTGCCGCTCGCGATAGTTCTATAGAATTGAGAAAGGGTCCCGGTCCAACTCACTCAATATCAAATCCAGATTCGGCGCCCGCTCCTGGAGCCGCCGCTTTAGACGCCTGAGCACCGCGCGCTCGCTGTTGGAGTGCAGCGTGCAGATTACCGTCGTCCCCGCCCGCGCCGCCTTGATCGCATCGTGATGTCGCACCTCGCCCGTCAGGTACAGTTCCGCTTTTTGCGAAATAGCGTCGTCCACAAGGTCGCCGCAGGCGCCGGCGCATGCCGCCACCCGCGAGATGTCACCGTTGGTGGGACCGCAAACCAAAACGTGCGTCAGGTCCAACTCGCGCTTGACCCGCGCGATCAGCTCGGCCCGCGGGACCGGCCGCGGGAATGTTCCAATCCGGCCCAGGCCGCGCCCCTCAGGCGGCGCCGCGAGTTGATTCAGGTCAAATGCCGGCTGCTCATACGAGTGCGCCTCGCGAAGCGCCTTGATCACCTGTTCGATCTTTGAGATCTCGACGACGGTTTCGAGCCGGACTTCCTGAGCTTTCTCCAGTTTTCCGCGCTGTCCGACCGCGGGATTTGTTCCCGCTTCTCCGAAGAACGTGCCGGTTCCAGGCGACCGGAAGCTGCAGGCCGAATACTTTCCGATTCGGCCGGCGCCCGCATCGAACAACGCCGTGCTCACCTTCTCCAGCTCATTCTCAGGAACGAAGACAACGAGCTTGTGTTGACTCGCCCTGGTCTGTGCGAGGCGCAAGGGCGAGCGATCGCCCAGGCCCAGGGCATCGGCGAGCATGTCGTTCGTGCCGCCCTCCGCGACATCGAGCGCCGTATGTGGCGAGTAGATGGCAACCCCTCGCCGGATGGCGTCGAAGACGAGGCTCCCGGCGGTGACGCGCTTCAACGCTTCGAAGATCGGCGGGTGGTAGGCGATCACCAGCTCGCATGCGGCCCGCTGCGCCTCGCCCGCGACCTCATCCGTGTAATCGATGGTGAGGATTGCCTTCTTGACCACTTGCGCGGGATCTCCGGCGAGCAAGCCAACGTTATCCCAGCTCTCAGCGTTGCGCGTCGGGGCGATCTCGTCGAGAACCTGGACAATGTCCGCGAGGATCATGTTGAAAGGTTTACCACGAACGTGCGAAGACCCGAAACCGCAGGATTACTTCCTGGGTCGCGCCACAGATTCACCGGCCGCACTTCGCCGCGATCAGTTCGGCATACGCTTTGGAGAGCCGCCGGGTTGTAGGCCCCGGCTTATCGTCGCCAATGGCGCTGCGTTCGACGCGGCAGACGGGCATGACGCCCATGATGCTATTGGTAAGAAAGACCTCGTCCGCGTCAAGCAGCTGGGTGACGTGGATCGACGTGGTTTGCGTGGGAATGCCCTCGCGCGCGGCAAGCTCGAACGCAACCTGGCGCGTCACGCCGGGCAGCACCACGCTATTTGGATAAGGCATCAACGCGCTACGCCCCCGCCCCGTCGCGCCGGCGCAAGCTTGCTCGGCGAATGCGCAAGTCGCACTCTGACCGCACGCTCGGAACTGAGTTCACGGGGGCGGCGAGAGCCCCGCCCCCTGCATCGAGAACTTAATGGCCGCCGTCCTGCCCGGAAGCGGGCTTCGCCGGCGCAACGAAATTCACGTCCTGCCGCCCGGCCTTTACTCCATGCTGCACCTGCTCGCCGCCCCAGCCGACGAAGGACGCGGTTTCGAATGGCGCGCCAAGCGTGTATCGTCCGTCGTCGCCGGTCGTCGCGGAGTCGTGATACTCGCTCTTTCCATCCGGGGCGGGCCACACCGACATCACGTCCCAGCCCTTCGCCGGCGCGCCTCCCGGGTACGTGACGCGGCCCGCGATGCTGAACCTGCGCCCCAGATCAAGATCGAGGTGCACCCGCTGCCTGGGGTCCAGGTCCACGTCCGGCACCGTCAGCGCGGGCTGACCGAGTGTCGGCGGAGTAGCGAGGACTTCATACTTCCCCGCTGCCACGTTTCGAAACACGTAACGCCCCGCGCGATCGGTGTGCTCGGTGAAGCGAATTGCCGCGCCCGCGACATGAACTTCATAGCCTGAAGCCGGGCGGCCGTCGGAGCCAGTGACCACGCCCTCGAGCACAACCGGAAGCGCCGGCGCGGGACCGATTGTCGCGGTTGCCTTGTCCCACTCCGTGCCAACCGTTTCGCCAGTCGCAGCCGTCAGCTTTGCCGTTTGCTCGCCAACTTTCGCCTCAATGAGGTGCTGGGCGCGAACGTCGATACGCGGCCGATATTCGCTCAGCTCAAGGATGCGCGTATAGTGCCCGCCCACCTGCAGCGGACCATCCCCGCCCACCCATGTCATCATCTCCAGCTTCCGAGGGACGCTGTCGACCGTCAAAAGCGGGAACGCCACAGCCGCCGCGAGCGGGGCGGGATCTTCCGGCTTCGCGCGGAACGCGCGGATTGCAATGTGGGGAAGCTGCGCTCCCGGCGGGGTCTCGATCTGCTCGAGTTGCAGCGGCATCTCCGACACCCGCTGCTTGCCAATGTGGAACCGCATAACGTTGGAACAGCGGCGGCCGCCGATCTGCTACGCCAGGAGGTAGTCGCCATCGGCAACCGGCCCCGCGTTGCGGACCTGGTCGCCGGTGAGCGTGAAGCCCCCACCCCGCTCGCCGCTGCCCTTGATCTTGCGTGTTCCCGCGATGAATTCATCAGCGGCGATCGGCCATGGAAACTGCACCCGGACGACGCGCCGTTCAGGGTTTGCGGCGCTGCGAATCTCCCACTCCGCATCGGTCGCGGCGTCCTGATTCAAGTTTCGCGCTCGCGCAATCACTCGAAGCTCACCGAGCGACAGAAGGTTCCGCGCATTGGGCGCGATTGAGATCCACGGGCCATCGCCTGGCGCTGGCGCGACGCCGCTCGATCGAGCGCCGCTCGCTCTTTGACCATCGCCGGAATCGCGCGGGTTCGCGGCCGGCCGGCACCCCAGGCAGAGCGTCGCGACGAGCAAGCCGGCAATCGAGAGGTTACTTCGCATGTGGGCCTTCCCTGGCATAATGAGGTTGGACGGAGAGCCACCGGTGAAAGTTCCGCCAATTCTGAAGAGCAATCTCACTCGCGTTAGAGCCGCGAGACCTGCTCGGTGGAAATTCTCAGGGCTTCAAATATGGCCCGCGCCTTGACCAGCGTCTCTTCATATTCGGCAGCCGGGTCGGAGTCGGCGACGATTCCGCCGCCGACGGGAATGTGCGCGATCCCATCCCTCACGATCGTCGTGCGGATAGCCACGTTGAATTCCATCGTCCCGTCCCCCGAAAGGTAGCCAATGGCGCCGCAGTAGGGGCCGCGGCGGGTCGGCTCCAGCTCGTCGATGATCTGCATCGCGCGGATCTTCGGGGCGCCGGTCACGCTGCCGCCGGGAAAGGTGGCCCGAAGAAGGTCCACGAACGACACGTCGTCGCGCACCTCGCCCTCGATTGTCGCGGCGCCGTGGTAGACCGTCGGATGAGCCTCGATCGCCCGCGCCTCCGTCACGCGCACGCTCCCGGTGATGCACACCCGGCCCAGATCGTTCCGCTCCAGGTCCACAATCATGTTCAACTCGGCCTCGTCCTTACCGCTGTTGCGCAGGGCCTGCTCCATCCCCGGCCCGTGCGGCCGCGTTCCCTTGATGGGCCGCGTCACCACCCGCCGGTCAGGCGTCACGCGCAGAAACAGTTCCGGCGAGTTGCACAACAATGCGATCGAACCGAAGTCCAGATACCCGCCATACGCGGCCGGGGAGCGCTGCCGCAATCGCTCATACACAACCTCAGCCGGTTCCCGAAGCCCAACGCTGAACCTTTGCGACAGGTTCACCTGGAAAACGTCACCCGCGCCGATATACGCCAGCGCCCTCCTCACCGCCGACAGGTATTCATCGCGCGTGAAGTTCGAGCGCAGCGGCAACTCCGCCCGCACATCGCATGTTTTGGCCGCCAGCGGACGGCAGGTCGGATCCTCCGCGTGAAACGTGAATGCGAAGAGCGGCGCGTTCAGATCGTCGATCTTCCTCGAAGGGAGATTCTCGAACAGCCGCCCCAGCTCGTAGCTGAGGAATCCCACCCAGCGTGCATCCGCAGGATTCCGCTCGCGCGCATGCTTCTCCATCCAAGCAAGCGCCGCCAGGGGATCGCGCCATTCGCGCTGCACTCCGTCGGCCGATCGAAGCTGCGACAAATGCGTGCCCCCGTCACACCGCAGCAAAAGACGCGCGGCCGGCGGGTGATACGTCCATGAGTCGCGCGAGGCGCGCCCCGCGCCGTCGAGTCGGATTAGCGGCGCGGTCGACATCAACCCTGATTATCGCGCAGCGCCCTTCGAGGACCAAACCAAAGGCCCCGGCTCGCCGAGCCAGGGCCTCGAACGATTCTTCACGCGACCCCTCACTTGATGAACAGCATCTCCCGATACGTCGGCAGCGGCCACAGATCGTCGGCCACCACCGTCTCCAGCTTGTCGCTCGCCTTGCGCACCTCCGCCATTGCCGGCAGCACGGTGTCTCTCATCTGCCTGGCGTGGGCATACGCATCGCCCTCTGCGTGAATACCCAGCGCCTTGTCGAGGCTTGCCACGCCTCGCTGCAGGTCGGCGGTCGTAGCGGAAATCATCTTCAGCAAGTCATGCTGCGCGGAGATGCCGTTCCCGTCGCCGAGCGCCGCCTTCGTTGCCGTGTACGCCTGTGAAAGCTCGCCAAGGTATCGCACCGCCGCCGGCAGGATCATCGTCTTCGCGATCATGCTCATCAGCTGTCCCTCGATGTTGAGCGTCTTCACATAGTTTTCCGAGAGGATCGCGAACCGGCTCTGCAGCTCGCGCTCGGTGTACACCTTGTATTTCGTCAGCAGGTCCACCGACTCCTTCTTCACGATCACCGGCAGGCAGTCGACCGTGTTCTTGAAGTTGGGCAGGCCGCGGCGCTCGGCCTCCTTGTGCCATTCGTCGGTGTAGTTGTCGCCGTTGAAGACGACCTTCTTGCTCTCCTTCAAAATGCTCGGCAGCAATTCCTGGATCGCCTTGCTCAGCTCCTTTCCTGCTTTCACCTCGCTCTCCAGCTTGCTCGCGACGAAGTCGAGCGACTCCGCCACGATGGTGTTGAGGATGGTGTTGGGCCCGGCCACGCTGTGCGAAGCCCCGACCGCGCGGAACTCAAACTTGTTGCCGGTGAACGCGAACGGGCTCGTGCGGTTGCGGTCGCCCGCGTCGCGCGGCAGCTTCGGAAGGATCGACACGCCGGTCTCGAACATCCCGCCCTGCCGCGTGCTCTTGGCTCCGCCTTTCTCGATCTGCTCGATGATGTCGTTCAGCTGATCTCCCAGGAAGATCGAGATGATCGCCGGCGGCGCCTCGTTGGCGCCCAGGCGGTGATCGTTGTGCGCGCTGGCGATTGAAACCCGCAGCAGGTCCGAATACTTCGCCACCGCCCGGATCACCGCGCACACGAAAACCAGGAACTGCGCGTTGTCGTGCGGGTTGTCGCCGGGGTTCAGCAGGTTCTCGCCCGTGTCCGTCGACATCGACCAGTTGTTGTGCTTCCCGGAGCCGTTGATGCCCGCGAACGGCTTCTCATGCAGCAGGCACGCCAGGCCGTACTTGTCCGCGGTCTTGCGCAGCACTTCCATCGTCAGGTTCTGGTGGTCCGTCGCCAGGTTGGAGTTCTCGAAGATCGGCGCGATCTCATACTGGCTCGGGGCCACCTCGTTGTGCCGCGTCTTCACTGGAACGCCAAGCTTGAACAACTCCGTTTCGGCGTCCGCCATGCATGCCAGCACGCGCTCCGGAATTGACCCGAAATACTGGTCCTCCATCTCCTGCCCCTTGGGCGGCTTGGCGCCGAACAGCGTCCGGCCCGCGTTCACCAGGTCGGGCCGGGCATAGAAGAACGCCTTGTCGATCAGGAAGTATTCCTGCTCCGGTCCAACCGTCGTGAATACCTTCTGCACGTCGTGCTTGCCGAAGACCTTCAGGATGCGCATCGCCTGCGTCGAAAGCGCTTCCATCGAGCGCAGCAGCGGCGTCTTCTTGTCCAGCGCCTCTCCGGTCCAGCTGAGGAACGCGGTGGGGATGACCAGCGTCGAGCCGTTCGGATGCTCCATCACGTAAGCCGGGCTGCTCGGGTCCCAGGCGGTGTAGCCGCGCGCCTCAAACGTCGCGCGCAGGCCGCCCGATGGGAAACTGCTGGCGTCGGGCTCCCCTTTGATCAACTCCTTCCCGCCGAAGTCGGTGATCGCGCCGCCGGCGTCCGAAGGAGCGAGAAAACTGTCATGCTTCTCCGCCGTCAGGCCGGTCATCGGCTGGAAGAGGTGCGTGTAGTGCGTCGCGCCCTTCTCGATTGCCCAGTCCTTCATCGCGTTGGCGATGGCGTCCGCGATCTGCGGGTCCAGCGGTGCGCCCTGCTTGATCGTCTTCTGCAGCGCCTTGAAGATCGGCTTGGGCAGCCGCTGCCGCTGTACTTCCTCATTGAACACGTTCATGCCGTAAAGGTCCTTGACGTGTGTCTGCTTGAAGTTCACCCGCTCGAGTTTGTGACGGGTTGAAGCGACGGATCGAATCGCCTCAAAGCGAAGAGTAGACATGCGCGAACTCCTGAAAGAAGGGCAAATTAAAGGGGGCGGACCACCGGCCCGGGAAGTCGTGGAAAGCAAAAAGCATCTTCTGTTTCCCGATCCCTGCCGTCAAGAACGAGAAGCCGGCGCGTCCGCCGGGCGTCGGCCAAGCCTTTGCCCATGCAAAAGCTGTGCAACCGGCCAAAACTTCCGACGCCTGCGGGCCGCTGCGCGCCCAATAGGCAAAGGCGGTCCACATCCTTCGCCACTGCTGACCGATCGCGCAGATGGCGCGGCCTGAGGTCCGCGCTATCGCTGCCCGATCTACACCATGTCCCCTGCAACCGTCATCGCAATCTATCTTGCCGCCGAGGCTGGCTCGCCCCTGGCCGCCGGCACGCGAACCAGGCAATCGCCGACCTCGGGCCTGCCAAAAGTGGCTGGGTGGCGTTCGCGGAAAGTCAAAGCGACCCATGCAGAGCTTTCGTGGGTTTTTGTGGGCTTTCGTGGACCTCCGCTGACCTCCATCGTCCCGCCACGCCCCCACACAGACCTTCAGCGCACGCGGCTCCGACAGCCGCAACGCCCTCGGCATCTCTTCACTTGTCAAAGAGCGTCCCGGCAACGGCCGTAGACCGCATCTGTCATTCTACATTCTTTCGTCAGCGAAACCAAGCGCTGGTTCGCAACTAAAATCAAATTTCTCATTAAGGCGCCCAAACCGCATCAGGCGATCTCCGCGCCGCTCATCGTACAATCCCCCCATGGAGCACCTCGAAGGCCGTCAATCCGTGCTCGCGGCCCTGAAGGCGGGACAGCGAAAGTTCCAGTCCGTGCTCATCAGTCACGGCTCCCACGCTGAAAAAGTTCAGGAAGTGATCGATCTCGCCACCGCGCGCGGCGTGCCGGTTCGCTTCGCGGACGCAAACGAGCTCGGCGCGATCGCCCACGGCGCGACCCACGGCGGCGTCATCGCGATCTGCTCCGCCAAGCCCAAAACTTCGCCCCTCGAACTGCTGCAACTGCTCGACGGCCTCAGCGAGCCTCCGCTGCTCCTGCTCCTTGAAGGCGTCGAGGATGCCCGAAATCTCGGCTTCACCCTCCGCAGCGCCGAGGCGCTCGGCGTGCATGCCGTCCTCATCAAGAAGCACCTGTGGGATCTCGACGCCGTCGAAGTCGCTCGACCCGCATCAGGAGCCTACGAACGCCTGCCGCTCGTACAGCTCGAGGACGTCTCACCCCTCGAAGAGCTCCGCCACCGCGGGTTGAAGCTTTTCGGCTGCATCGCCAACGCCAGGCGAACCATCTATCACGCCGACCTCACCGTCCCCCTCATCCTCGCCATCGGCGGCGAAAAACGCGGCCTCTCCGGCGCCGTCCGATCCATCTGCGATGCGTACCTCACCATCCCAACCGTCGCCACGTCCTCCAGCCTCTCTCTCTCCCACGCCGGCGCCATCGCCATGGCCGAAGCCATGCGCCAACGCCAGCGCCGCTGACGACGCGTCGGTTCGTGCGCCGGAAATCTCGCGTACGCGGTGCTCCATATCTCCGACGCGCACCACGGGCTACGCCGCCTCCGCCGCGCAGCGCATCTCGCCCGTCCCATAACCAGCTGCGCCATAAACTTCCCGTAGTTTCCTGCAATTTTTGCACCCCGTCGGCGTGTCCTGCCGGACGGGTTAAGATGAACCCTCCCTCGATGAGGTGCCCCGCGAGGTGGCCCGCATGACCCGCGGGCTCAAGAACTACCGCGATCGCGAAGTCCTTCTCAGCTTCGACCCCGCCGAGCCCCTCCAGGTCGTCGCAAACCTCAATGAGATGAAGCAGGTCCTGCTCAACCTCACCGTCAACGCCACTTTGGAGATCTCGAATCCGCTCGCCGCGCGATCCACCTCGACGTGGTGGACTTCCTTACCAAGCCCTGCGCGCTGGGTCATCTCGAAGTCTATTACCGCCTCGGCCAGTACCAGAAGCAGGGACTCATCCGCTGAGACTTCACTTTCCACACGGCCTGATCGATAGAGGTTGCCCACTTCAACACGGGCCGTCCCAACCCCGCTTGCCCATCACCCGAATTCCTTTTTCGCCTTCGCCAAGCCTGAGTATTGTTCCTCCACCGGGCTCATCAAATGTTCCACCGTCCTCATCTTCCCCTTGTTTTATCGTTGCTTTTGACGCTCGCGTTCGCCGCTCCTTCGTCGGCGGTGATCGTCATGAACTCCACCGGTCGGAACCTGAAGAACCCGGCCATCTCCAACGACAGCTTCGCCAAAGGCGGCTGGAG
>JBBRCX010000044.1:0-37815 GCA_038204465.1 Tepidisphaerales bacterium
CTTGCCGCGTCGGGCTTTGTGCTTGGGCACAAGCGGTTGGATCGATTCCCATAGCTCATCCGGCACTAACGGCTTTGGCATCCATGCCTCCGGTTTTCAATCCTGCATTAACCGTAGGCACTATTTTTGAAACAGTCCTTAAGCAGCTTCGGCCCCACGTGAAAGGCTAATTTGAACTCCTTCTCCTTGGGCGCAAAGACGTAGATTGACGTGACCGTCGTGTACGAGATCGGATCGGTCTCCTTCTCACCCGTGTTGGTGATGGTGCCGGTGATAACCAGATCCTTGAAGCCGTCCCCCGAAACATCGACGAACTCGACGTGAAGCAGGCCGTCAAGATACTTCATGCCGTCGTCATACTCGTCGAGAACCCTAAGGTTCAGGTTCGCGACCTTCAGTGTCCCGTTGCGTCGTGCCGTGACCTCCACAACCGCTTCCACCTTAACCTTCGGCCCGATCTCGATCGTTTGTTCATAGCGCTGCTCTCCGGGCATGCCATCTCTGTCAGGCCTGAAATCTTCGGAACGTATAACTTGGCCAAGCGCAGTCCAAGGCAATGTTAGCGCCGCAACTAACCAGATCGCGAGACTGGTGGTACTAACCATGACGCTTCACTTTAGTGGGTCCAAATCATCCAGCTTATTGGAACGATTTTATCGGGAGCCGCAATCGACTGCGCGTTTCGGTATGCTTGGGCAATGCAGACGCGGCGAGTGGCCCTGGTGACCGGCGGCGCCAAGCGCGTGGGCCGGGCAATTGTGGAACGGCTCTGGGCCGCGGACTTCGACGTGGCTTTTACGTATCTGGGAAGCAAGCGTGAAGCCGACGATCTCGTCCGCACGCTGGAGGGACAGGGGCGCGCGGCGCTGGCGATTCGCGCGGACCTGCTCGAGCCTGCCGCCGCAGCGAAGACGATCGAAGAGGCGTTCGGGCGAAAGTTTCAAAGGCTGGACGTGCTGGTAAATAATGCGTCGCTGTATGAGCCCAGCAGCCTGTCGCAGGTAAGTCCGGAGCAGTTGAACCGGATGTGGAACATACACGTCGCTTCCCCCCTGCTGCTGGCCAGGACATTCGCCCCCCTGCTGAAGGCCCAGCGCGGTCACATCGTCAACATGGTCGATCTGCTGGCGGAGCGTCCCTGGCCGCAGTTTCTGGGTTACTGCACGAGCAAGGCGGGACTCTTGAACCTGACGCTCGGGCTGGCCCGCGAACTGGCGCCGGAGGTGACGGTCAACGGCATCGCGCCGGGGGTCGTGGAGTGGCCCGAGGACTACCCGCAATCCGAGCGCGAGAAATACCTGAAACGCGTCCCCCTGGCCCGGCCGGGCACGCCCGCGGACGTGGCGGAAACCGTCTTTTTCCTCTGCACCACCGGATCCTATCTCACCGGTCAAATCATTCGCCTCGATGGCGGTCGATCCATCACCTAGCGCTGCTCCGCGCCCTGCAGGTTTTCAAGTCGCCGCGTTTCGCCAACAATACTGCCATGTCGTGGGAAGCCTTTCGCTGGACCGCCAGGACGCCCGCGGAACTGCTGCACACGCTCGGGCCGCACGGCGTCGATGAACTGGTGCGGCAGTTCATGAGCGCCTCCTGGCGCGAGCTGCCGGACGATCGCCGCACGCTGTCGGACCTGAAAAGAGCGGTGCAGGTCGTGTTCGATCGCAACATGAAGGTCTGGTCGGCGATCAGGAAGCCCTCGCCGGCCGCGTTCTTCGAGAACCTCCTGCCGCAACCGGCCGACGGGTTCCTCCGTCAGGCCCTGGTTCTGTGCTGGATGATGCTTCCCCGCGCCGGCGGGCGGCAATTCTCCGACGTGAAGAGGATCGTCACCGGGATCTTTCAGCGCAACCTCGAAGCCTGGGACGAAGACAACCGCGTGTTCACCAAAGGCCGCGGCGGCAAGAAGCGAGCGATCAAATCGGCGAAGTCAGTCGGCGATTCGAAGTCGAGGAAGAAACCCGTCGCAAAGAAAAATGTTCGTCGAAAGTAAGTTCGGCTACGCGGCACACCCGTTGCGCAGGCGCCGGCCCGTGCCGCAAGCAGTTTCGTTCACGCTTGCGCTGGGCGGGCGAGCTTTTCCAGCACGCCGTTGCGGCGGAACTCGTACTTCACGTCATCGAGCACCGGCAGGGCGCCGCCCGTCGCGACCGGGCCGTCCAGCGGAACCCAGCTCTTGCAGCCGGCGTAGGCCGGGGTGTTCGCGAGCATGACCGGCTCGTGCAGCCGGTAGGCGCGGACCAGCATGAGATAGAGCGGGTTGTCGGGCTTGTAGCTGAACCGCATGTCGATCAGCGGGGCAGCCCAGACGTGTTCTTCCTCGAGCCGGTCCATCTGCTCGCGTGATTCCAGACGCAGGATGTCGCTCACCACGCCGGCGGCGGTGATCGTCACCTGCTGCGGCTCGGCGGTCTTGGCCTCGAAGGCCGCGTGCGTTTCGGGCTTGAGCATCTCGAGCTTCTGGTGAACGAACGTGGGAAACAGCAGGAACTCGCGGTCCGCGACCTCGAACTCTCCCGACGCTTCATAAATCCCTCCCTTGCGGAGCAGCAGGATCTGCCGGCCCATTTCCAGCGCGTGGCAGACCGACGCCCATTCCTTCAACGCAACCTGCAACGAGCTTGGCCAGGCCATCGGGTTCGGACGCAGCGCGCCCGCCTTTTCATGGAGAGGAAGACTCTTGCGCCGGGACCGGCGCAGCAGCCGGCGTCTGCTCTTTTAATTCCTGCAGCTGACTCCACAACAATTGCAGCAGATCCTGCACACCCTCGCGGCTGACGCCGGAGATGGGAAAGATCTGCCTGCTCGGAAGCTCGCGCCGGAGCCGATCCAGTGCATCGCTGTCGATGGCGAGGTCCATCTTGTTTGCTGCCAAGACTTCGCGCTTCTGCGCCAGCTTCGGGCTGAACGCCTCGAGCTCGTTGCGAATCTTGCGGTAGTTGTCAGCGGGATCCGACCCATCCTGCGGGTACAGGTCCAGCAGGTGGACGATGATCTTGGTGCGCTCGATGTGCCGCAGGAACGCGTGGCCAAGTCCCGCGCCGTGTTGAGCGCCTTCGATCAATCCGGGGATGTCGGCCACGACGATCCGCCGGTCCCCCACCAGCTCGGCGATCCCGAGCTGGGGCTCCAGCGTTGTGAACGGATAGTCGGCGACCTTGGGCCGCGCCGCGGAAATCGCGCGGAGCAGCGTGCTCTTTCCGGCATTCGGCATGCCGACGAGCCCGACGTCGGCGATCAGTTTCAGCTCCAGCCGCAGTTTCCTCTCCTGGCCTTCGGTTCCCGGCTCGGCGAAGCGCGGCGCCTGATTGGTCGCTGATTTGAAGTGCCAGTTTCCCTTGCCGCCCTTGCCGCCCCGGGCGACGACGACGCGCTTCTCCGGCGCATCGACGTCCGCCAGCAGCCCGCCGTGTTCGGCGTCGAAGATGAGCGTGCCGGGCGGGACCTGGATGATCAAGTCGTCGCCATGCGGCCCGTACATCTTCTTTCCCATTCCGGCCTCGCCGCGGGCGGCTTTCCAATCATGCCGTCCGGCGAAATCGAGCAATGTGTTCTTGTTTGCATCGCCGACCATGATGACGCTGCCGCCATTCCCCCCATCGCCCCCGTCGGGGCCACCCTTGGGAATGTACTTCTCCCGGCGGAACGAGACGCATCCCTGCCCGCCGTCGCCCGCCTTCACGTGAATGACCGCTTCATCGACGAACATGGGGATGTCAATTCTATTGCTTGCACGGCCAAGCGGTGCATCGCTTCCTCTTTACCACCGCGCAAAAGAAAAACCGAGGGTCGAAAGATCGGCCCTCGGTCCGGTTTCGATTGATTCTGCTGAGCAAGCCCTGCCGGCTCAGGCACTGCGGACATGGACCTTGCGGCCCTGAAATTCAACCTTGCCGTCCTTCAGGGCGAACAGCGTGTAGTCGCCGCCCAGGCCGACGTTAAATCCAGGCGAGAACTTGGTGCCGCACTGGCGAACGATGATCGATCCGGCGGTCACAACCTGCCCGCCATACGCCTTGACGCCACGATACTGGGCGTTGCTGTCGCGCCCGTTCCGGGTTGAACCCTGACCCTTCTTATGCGCCATAAATCACCTTCTAATCAAGACGAAAGAAACGCCCGGCAGGTTCGGGCGGGGCGGGCAAAGTATCGCAAATCCGCAGCCGACGCAAGCGATCGCCGCTGCATAAGCGGCATGTTCAACGGACCTTCTCAAGGTCGACAAGATCCTTCACCCGGAGATCGTGGCCGGTCATGTTCATGGGCGCGCCTGCCACCACCCTCAAGGTGATCTTGTCCAGATTGGCGCGGTCAGCGGCAAAACTGACGATGACGCGCCCCGGCTTCGACCGATCCTCCCGCAATGCCGCGGACACGCGCTTCTCTCCGTCTCTGATTTCCAGGTCCACGCGGTCGAAGCTCTTCAGCTCGCCCTTGGTCTCGAACTCGAGCTCCACCCGGACGTCGTTGGGGCCGGCGGCCTTCGCGCGGATTTCCATTCCCAGTTCTTTTGCCCGCTCCTTGGACACATTCTCGATGGACATCTCGGCGAAGCACGGGCTGGAGGCGACCACGAGCAGAAAAGCCAGGACCGAGATGTTGAGTATGGTTTTCATATTCGGCCTTGGACGAGAGCGGGGCAACAATGTTCCATGCCGCCTCGGAGTCCATCGGCTGGAATTTCAAACTGACCCCCTACCCGGCTCATCGCCGCCGCTAGCGCATCACCCAGACCTCGGCGTTGGCGCCGATGCGGTTTTCGCCCTCGCTGACTACGTCTTCGCCGGGAAAGACTTCGTCGCCATTGATGTGATAATTGAGCTCCAGCGTCTTGCGCAGGATGAGCGGTTCCAATTCCTTGCCGCTGGCGTCCTTCACCATGATCTGCTTGCCGTCCGGATCCTTCATCTGGACGAATTCGCCGCTGAGGCCTCCCACGAAGATCTTGAATGCTCCCATGCGCGCCTTGGGCTCCGGCCAGATGGCGACGCCCTCGCGCGCTTCGGCGTCGCCGAGGCGAATCTCGCCGGTAATTTTGGTGGGCGGTTCCAGAAACTTGTTCTTCTCGCGCGCCTTGATCGCGTTGAACACCTGGATCGGGATGCTGCGGTCGCTGCGGTAAACCTTGCCGTCATCGCTCACCATCTGGAAATCGGGAAGGAAGACCTGCTCCTCGCCGCTGTTGTTGGTGACGGTATAGCTCATGTACCAGTAGGCGACCGGCGACTTCGAACCGGGAACGTCCACGATGATCCGCCGCGGAATCGAGTGCTCGAACTTCAGCTCCCATGAAACGGGGTAGACGCTGGGCTTCGGATAGTCCCCGGCGGAGACGCGATCGGCGCAGGCCACGAGCAAGGCAAGGGTCAGCAAAGAGACGATTCGGCGTCGCATGGTGAGTGCCTCCGGGAGGAAACGTCTGGCGAAAACCGGCGAGGCGGGCAGGCCAGACGCGCTTCGGGCAATTTCATTTTGCCCAATACATCTGACACGCTAATCTTAAGAGCAGTGGTTCAAGTGTCAAATTTCGGCCGCAACGACAGCGCCCAGCGCGCCGGCCCGCCCCCGGAGGGAATCCGTTATCGCCCGGCGCAGCCTGAGGAACGCACGACGGCTTTGCGCCTGGTGCTCGGCGCCGCCGGCCGGATGGGGGACGAGGCCCAGGTTGTGGAATTCCTCCGCTTCGCGGTGCAGCGCGGGATCCAACTGAGCGACCTGTGGCTCGCGGAGGAGGGCGGGAACATCATTACCGCGATCCTGCCGATCGTCAGCCCCGGGCGCACGATGCTGCTGCTGGTGCCGGGCGGAAATCCTGACTCGAAGCGTTCGCTGGCCGCGACCCAGTTGCTGCATAGCGTCTGCGACGTCTTCCGTACGAAAGACGTGCGGCTGGCGCAGGTGCTGCTCGATCCGCGCGACGCGACCGTCCACACTTTCTACGCGGCCCGCAGCTTCCGCCGCGTCGCGGAACTGATCTACCTGCAGGCGTTTGTCGCACGCAAGATGATCGAGCCGGCCCTGCCGCCCCGCTGCCGGTGGCTGACCTATTCGCCGGAGGCGCACGAGTTGTTCGCTGCGACCATTTCCGAAAGCTACCGCCAGAGTCTTGACTGCCCCGCGCTGAACGGGCTGCGCGACATGGAGGACATCCTCGCGGGGCACAAGGCCAGCGGCGAGTTCGACCCCTCGTCGTGGTTCCTGCTGGTCGAAGACGACGCATCGCGGCCTGATCCCGTGCCGCTCGGGGTGCTGCTCTTGAGCCGAACGTTCGTTGGCGACGCGATGGAACTGGTCTACCTCGGGCTGACTCCCGCCGCCCGGGGGCGGGGTTTCGGTGACGCGATGATGCGACAGGCGCTGGCCACGGTCTCGGCCAAAGGCGTGAGCCGGCTCACGCTCGCCGTCGATTCCGCCAACGCGCCCGCGCTGCGACTCTACTACCGTCACGGGATGCAGCGGATCGGCAGCAAGCTGGCGATGATGCGCGTCCTGAACATCCCCTCCGCATCGGAGCGGGCCCCGCGGCCTGGATTGGTTGCTCCGCCCGCCTGATCGCTGCCAACTCCTTCGCCCCAGTTTTTATCTTCCCTTCAGGTAAAAACGGACCAAGCTGGCGCGGGGGCGGCGCCTCCCGCGCTTTTTTTATTTTCCACCGCTCGTCCACCCGTCTGATAATCCCGTGCAAAGGCCGTTGATAAAAAGTTTTTATGAGCGCCGCGGAGCCTGCCCGCCGATGGTTCAATCGTTGTGAACGGAAAATCCGATAAAGACGGCCTTGCCAGTGTTGGGCAGCATGACTAAATTGCCCGCCGTCGTTCAGGGATGATCAGGGATCGGTGAGCGGGGTGTGAGCGCGGCGCGTCGTGCTGCACCCGGGGAATTGCGATTGAAGCCGCTCCCGCACGGACGCACTTCGTAAGACGACAACGCGAGCATCACGGACGAACTTCCAGGCAAGGATGCCTTCTCCGCCACGGAAATGCTGCCGCTTCGGCTCCGCGCCGAACGGTACGGCGGGCGTGCCCATTGGGTGATCCCCTGCGCAGGAGGAGCGCGAGATCATCGGGGCGGGACGGGCCGGCGACTTGAGTTCATCGCCGGCCGCGAGCAATGGTCTTCGGCTGGAAGGAGTCCAGGGTGAGCTGTGTCAGCGCGAACGACGTACAACTCGTGCGTTTGGCGGATGCCATCGCACAGCGAGTGGGGCAACAACGATTTCATGTGTGGTTCAACAACTCCACGCGGCTGGACCTGAGACAGGACGGCCTTGAAATAGCCGTCCCCAACGACTTCATCAGCGAGTGGATCGGCACGCATTTCACCCGCCCCATTCAGGAGGCGGCCCACGAGGTGCTGGGCGGCCCGCTGCCGGTGCGCTTTCACGTCGTGCCGGAACTGTTTGAAGTCGAATCCGCCGTCAGCAAGTCCGACACGCCCGGCGTGGAGAAGACCGCCAGGGCGGCAAAGAACGGCGCAGCAAATCACAACGGCAACGGGCACGCGGTCGCCGCGAACCGCGCCGTACAGATCGTGCCTCCGGCGCCGATCATGCGCTCTTCCCCCAGCGCTAACGGCGACAATGGATCGCACCTTTTCACCTCGCGTCCCCGGCTGCGGCATGACGTCGAGACGTTCATCGTCGGGCCGAGCAACCAGCTGGCGTACAACGCGGCCCTTTATGTCGCGGAGTTCCCCGGCGCGCAGTACAACCCGCTGTTCATCCACGGAAGCTGCGGCCTCGGCAAAACGCATCTCCTGCAGGGCCTGTGCCGGCGGTTCATCGACCAGCATCCGACCAAGCGCTGGATCTATCTGACCGGCGAGGAATTCACCAACGAGTTCCTCTCGGCGCTGCGCAGCAACAAGCTCGACGCGTTTCGCCGCCGCATGCGCGACCTCGACCTGCTGGTGATCGACGACGTCCACTTCCTCGGCGGCAAGAAGGCGACGCAGGAAGAATTTTTGCACACCTTCAACGCCATCGAAGCGATGGGCCGCCAGGTGGTGATGGCCAGCGACAACCATCCCAAGCTGATCGAAGAATTCGGCGAGTCGCTGGTCAATCGCTTCGTCAGCGGAATGGTCGTGCGCATCGATCCGCCCAATTACGCGACGCGCTGCGAGATCCTGCGCTCGCTGTCGCGCCGGACCCATCTTTCGCTGTCGGAAGAGGTGATCGGCTGGATCGCGCGCCGGGTGACGCAGAATGTCCGCGAGTTGGAAGGGGCGGTGACCCGCATCGCGGCCCACGTACAGCTGACCGGCCGCCCCGCCGACGTCTGCACGACCCAGGAGGCACTGGGCGATCTCGACCGCCAACTGGTCGCGCCGGTGCGTCCCGATAACATCCTCCAGGCCGTCTGCAACTACTTCGGCCTCGAGCACAAGGACCTCATGTCCGGCCGGCGGCAGCGCACGATCAGCCTTGCCCGCAGCCTGGCGATGTACCTCGTGCGAAAAACCGCGAAGCTCAGCTTCCCCGAGATCGGCACCCGAATGGGCAAGCGCAACCACAGCACGGTGATCAGCGCCTGCCGGCGAATCGAGCGCGCGGTCCTGAAAAATGAATCGCTCATCTGGACCAGCACCGTCGGCGAGCGGCAGGACGAAGCCACCGAACTGGTGCAGCGGCTCGAAGAACACAGCCGTGCCTTGGGTTGATCGAACCGGCGGCGTCCTTCTCACACCCCACCGGCTGGATCGATTGCCATCTCAGCCCCGAAGGCGCCGACCTCGAATTGAAGTCGGTCTCCCGAAAAATCTCGCGCCGTCTGCACACCAACTCCATTCGTCTCGAGTGGGCGTGATGCGGTTTCAACAGATGGGCGAGCCGCGTTTGACGTGCGGCTGCGGCATCTGTATACACGGTATACAATGATGCGCACCCGCCGGTCCAGCAGCTCTGCCACCAGCCTTAAGCAACGCGCCTATAACCACCTGCGCGACGGCATGCTCTCCGGCCGAATCCGCCCCGGCACCCGTCTGTCCGAAGTCGCCCTCAGCGAGTCCATCGGTATCAGCCGCACGCCGCTTCGCGAAGCGATCCACCAGTTGGAAAGCGAAGGGCTTGTCGAGCAGATGCCGCGCTTCGGAGCGTTCGTTCGAGTGCTGGAGCGGCAGGATCTGCTGGAGCTTTACGATCTGCGCCAGCTGATGGAAACCCACGCAGCCGCCCGCGCCGCCCAGCGCATCACCGACGCGGAGCTCGAGGAGATGCGCGCTCATCTCCAAACCATGAAGAAAGCCGCCCACGCCCTGCGCGATCGCGACTGGAACACCGCCGATGAGCAGGCCATCGGTCGATTCGTCATCGCCGATCTCGCCTTTCACCTCGTGCTCATCCGCGCCGCCGGCAACCGCCGCCTGATGAAGCTCATCGCCGACGCCGGAATGCTCACGCAGATCTTCGGCTACCAGCGCGACAACCCCGCCGTCCCGCTGGTCAAACATCTTGCCCAGGTTTATCGCGGCCACGCCGAGATCCTCCGCGCGCTCTCGAAACACGATGCCAAAGGCGCGTGCGACTGGCTGCGCCGCCACATCGAGCACGCCCGCGAGAAAGCGATGGCCCGCTGCGATGCGCAGGAGCAGGCGCAGCGCGATGCCGACCTCATGCCCGCCCGCGCCGTCCGCGAGCTGGTCGATCGCATGCAGCGCGGCGAGCTTCGTTCAGAACTGGAGCGCCGCTCCTGATGATGCTGCGCGACCGAATCTCGCTCATCGTCGGCGCCGGCAACGGACTCGGCCGTGCCATCGCCAGGGCCTATGCGCGCGAGGGCGCAACGGTCGCCGTCGCCGATCGCGATGAGCCGGCCGCGCAGGAAACTTTGCGCCTGATCGAAGGCCGCGGCTGCGCGCTCGTCGCCGACATCTCCGAGCCGAAGCAGTGTCATCGCCTCATCGAGACAGTCATCGAGCGCTACGCCCGGCTCGATGTCCTGGTGAACTGCGCCGCCATCTCACTCGTCGATCCCCTGCTCGACGTCACGCCCGAGCGGTGGGACCGCGTCTTCGCCGTCAACGCCCGCGGCGCGTTCTTCCTGATGCAGGCGGCCGCGAAGCACATGATCCCCCGCAAGTTCGGCCGGATCATCAACATCTCCACGCCCGCGTCGCGCATGGGCTTTCCGAACTTCGCCTCCTACGCCGCCAGCAAGGCCGCCGTCGACAGCATCAGCAAGGCCGCCGCCGTCGATTGGGGCAAGCACGGCATTACCGTCAACACCATCGTCCCCGGCCGCATGACCGGCGGCATGATCCAGGCGCTCGAAGAGGACCTCATGCGCCTCACCGGAAAGACGCCCGGGCAGATGGACGCCGATCGCACCCAGGGGCTCCCGATCCCACGCCGGGTCGCCCCCGAAGAGGTCGCGGAATCCGCGGTCTGGCTCGCCTGCGACGCCGCCGCCTACGTCAATGCCGAGCGCTTCAACTTCACCGGCGGAATGGAGCTCTCCTGATCGCGCTGCGGTTGATCTCATGACCACGCTCATTTCCCCAACCACGAGCATCCAACCGCTGAAGGCGAAAGCAAAGCAGATTCGCCGCCATGTCCTGCGAATGGCCGAGCGCGTCGGCCAGGGCTATGTCGGCCAGGGCCTCGACATCGCCGACCTGCTCGCAGTCCTCTACTTCCGCGAGATGCGCTACGACCCACACAACCTCGCCTGGCCGCAGCGCGACCGCTTCGTACTCTCGATCGGCCACTACTCGATCGCCCTCTACGCCGCGCTCGCGGAAGCCGGCGTCTTCCCCATCGAAGAAATGGACACGTACGGTGCGGACGGCTCGCGCCTGGAGATGTCCGGCAGCGAAATCACGCCCGGCTTCGAGATGACCGGCGGCTCCCTCGGTCATGGGCTCTCGCAGGCCGTCGGGATGGCCCTGGGCGTTCGCATGAACAGTTTCCCCTCGCGCATCTTCAACCTCCTGTCCGATGGCGAGCTGCAGGAAGGCGCCACCTGGGAAGCAGCGATGTCCGCCAGTCACTTCCGACTCGATCACCTGTTCGCCTTCATCGACTGCAACGACCAGCAGGCCGACGGTCCGCCGAACCAGATCATGAACGTCGAGCCCGTCCACGAGAAGTGGGCCGCCTTCGGCTGGGACACGCAGCGGATCGATGGAAACGATATCGCCGCAATCGTCGCTGCGATCGACCGTGCCAAGAGCGTCAAAGACAGGCCGCACGCGATCGTGCTCGACACGCTCATGGGAAAGGGCGTGCGCATCTTCGAAGAGCGCGAGAAGAATCATTTCATCCGAGTCGAGCCCGACGAGTGGCAGGCGGCGCGCTTGCAACTCGAAGCGACTGACTGAAGCAATTGCATGGCCAACGTCGCCAACAACCCGACCGTCCGAACCGGCGTCACCGGAAACATGCTGACCTCAGACACGTCGGGCGCCGCCACGACCATCCCCGCTCCGTTCGGCCATGCTCTGGTCCGCGCCGCGGAGCAAAACGCGAAGATCGTCGGGCTCACCGCCGACCTGGGCAAGTACACCGACATCAACATCTTCGCCCAGCACTTCCCCGAGCGCTTCTTCCAGGTCGGCATGGCCGAGCAAAACCTCATCGGCGTCGCCTGCGGCCTGGCCCGCACCGGTTTCATCCCCTTCGCCACAACTTATGCCGTCTTCGCCACCCGCAGGGCGTACGACTTCATCGCCATCGGCGCGGCGCTGGGCCGGGCGAACGTAAAGATCTTCGCGGGACTTCCCGGCCTGACCACCGGCTACGGCGGTACCCACCAGGGCATCGAAGACCTCGCGCTGATGCGCTCCATCCCCAACCTCACCGTCATCGATCCCTGCGACGCGACCGAGCTTTCGCAGGTCGTCCATGCTGTCGCTGCTCACGAGGGGCCCGTCTATGTGCGGCTCCTGCGCGGGCAGGTGCCGGTCGTGCTCGATCCGACGCGCCATCAATTCCAAATGGGCAAGGCCCAACTTCTTCGCGAAGGCGATGATCTGGCGATCATCAGCACCGGCCTGATGACCGGCCGCGCGCTGGATGCCGCCGCCCGGCTGGCCGAAGAAGGCGTTCGCGCCGCGGTGCTGCACGTCAGCACGATCAAGCCGTTCGACCGCGAGTCGGTTCTGTCGCTGATCGGGCGAGTGAGGCGCGTCGTGACCGCCGAGAACCACGTCATCACCGGCGGACTCGCCAGCGCCGTCGCCGACGCGACCACCGACGCCGGGCTCGCGATCCATCTCAAGCGAGTCGGCATCCCGGATTGCTTCTGCGAAAGCGGCTCGATCCCCTGGCTCGTCCAGCGCTATGGGCTCGATTCGGATAGCATCGCCGTCGCCGCGCGCGAAGCGCTGAAAGACCAACGGAGCTGATCATGCCCGAGACCTGCATCCAGCCTTTCATCGCCAACGGATTGCTGAGCGACGAGCCGGCCCTGCGCCGCCGCCTGAGCGAGGACGGCTATCTCTACTTCAGCGCAATCGCCGATCGACGCTCGCTCTTCGAGATCCGCTCGCAAATCCTCGACCTCTTCCGAAAGGCCGACCTGCTCGATGAGTCGTCATCTGCGGAACAGCCAATCGCGAAACCCGGCGCGCCGCTCTATCAGGTCATGCACGCCGCCTTTGGTCTGGAGTCGGTTCACGCGTTCTTTCACTCGCCTTTCATGATGGACCTGGCGGCGAAACTGATTGGCGAAACGCCGCTCATCCCCCATCCCCACAAGCAGGTCCGCGCCCAGCCCGCCGGCGCCGCGGGCATCGCGCCGCACCAGGACTTCCTCTACAACCAGGGCTCGCGCCTCATGTACACCTGCTGGGTGCCGCTGGGGGACATGCCCGCCGGCGCGGGCGGCCTCCAGGTGCTCCCCGGTTCCCACCAGCGCTTCCACAAGACGACGAGCATCCCCGACAGCGACCTGACCGGCGATTGGGTCGATCCCCCCTACCGCCTCGGCGACCTCATCTTCTTCACCAGCCTCACCGCCCATCGCGGGCAGCCGAACAACTCGCGGGCCCTCCGATTGTCGATGGACTGTCGCTATCAGGCCTTGTCGCAGCCCTTCGCGACCAAGTGGCTCAACCTCCTGCCCGGCGTTGAAGAGGCCTACCCGGGCTGGAAATCGCAGGACCTGAAATACTATTGGAAGCGCCTGGAGCTGAAGACCACCGACGAATTCGACGACTCTCACCTTTCCTGATCGATCGCTCCATGAAGATCACGCGTCTCGAAACCTTCCTCACCAACGCCGGGCTGCGGAACTACCTCTTTGCCCGCCTCAGCACCGACACCGGCCTGACCGGCGTCGGCGAAGCCTCGCTCGAGTGGCAGGAGCAAACCGTCCAGACGCTGATCCATGAGTGGGTCGAAGCGCGCGTGCTCGGCGTCGATCCGTTCGACATCGAAGCCGTAGTCGGCGCAATGATTCGCGATCAGTACCAGGGCGGCTCGACCATCATGACCGCCATCAGCGGCGTCGAGATCGCCATGTGGGATCTCGTCGGCAAGGCCTGCGGTCAGCCGGTCTACAAGCTACTCGGCGGCCGCGCCCATGAACGCGTCGAAGCGTACGCCAACGGCTGGTACGGCGGCGCGACAACGCCCGAGCAATATGCGCAGAAGGCGGCTCAAGCCGTCTCCCGCGGCTACCGCGGGATGAAGTTCGATCCGTTCGGCACCGCCTGGAAACAAATGACCCGCGCGCAGGCGGCCCAAGCCGAAGGCTTCGTCGCCGCGGTGCGCGAGGCGGTCGGCGACGAGATCGAGATCATGATCGAAGGGCATGGCCGGCTCTCGGCGACTGCTGCGATCGAGTTTGGCCGGAGGATCGAACGATTTCGCCCGGCCTGGTTCGAAGAGCCCGTCACCCCCAACAGCCTCGAGCTGCTCAAGGAAGTGAAATGCGCGCTTCCCTTTCCGATGGCTGCCGGAGAGCGCCTGTACACGCTCGAGGATTTCTCCCGCCTCTGCTCCACGCGTGCCTGCGACATCGTCCAGATGGACCCCGCCCACTGCGGCGGGCTGCTGATGACCAAGAAGATCGCCGCGATCGCCCAGGCCTGCGACATGCGGATCTCTCCCCACGTTTCGATCGGGCCGGTCGCCCTCTGCGCCGCGCTTCACGTCGACTGGTCGACGCCCAACTTCATGATCCAGGAGAATTTCTCAGACTACGATGTGCCCTGGCGCAGCGGGCTCGTTGGCGGGTGGAACCCGATCCGCAATGGCCAGTTCCTGCTTCCCGAAAAGCCGGGCCTTGGCATCGAGCTCGACACCGGCGTCTGCGCCCAGCACCCCTACAGGCAGAACAGCTTCCCCTCGCTCTGGGACGAGAAGTGGCTGAAGAACTTCACGCAGAACCGCGACAACTGAGGTGAGCTGTGCCGCGCCAGATCTGGCTGTCCTATCCTCTCGGCCTCGACGACCCGCGCCCGCCGGCCATTCCCGCTCCGTCGCTCGTGCCGCTGTACACCGTCGAGAAGGACGGCGCCAACGTCCAGACCCTGCAGCTCGCCAGCCACACCGGAACGCACCTCGACGCGCCGCGTCACGTGATCCGCGATGGTTTGTGCATCAGCGAATGGACGCCGGAGGAGCTTCTCTTCAACCGCCCGATCGTCGTCGATCTGCCGCTCCCCGACGCTGCCATCGCCGGTCCGGATCATCTGAAGCCATTGCTCTCGCGCATCCAGAGCGCCGACCTGGCGCTCTTCCGCTTCGGCTACGGCAAGGTGCGGCGCGAGGACCCCGCTCGATTCAGCTCGCGCTGCCCGGGCTTCGGCGTCGAGGGCGGCCGCTGGCTGCGCAACAACGCCCCGAACCTGCGCGCGATCGGAACGGATGTCCCGTCCGTCGCCTGCATCGCTTCGCTGGAACAGACGATGCCCGCGCATCATGAGCTGCTGGGCGGCCCGGGTCGGCGGTTTCTCATCATCGAAGACATGGACCTCGACCAGGACCTCACCACCCTGCGCGAAGTGCGCGTCTGCCCCTGGCTCGTGCGCGGGATGGACAGCGGGCCCTGCTCCATTATCGGCTGGGTCGACTGAAACCGGAGTCGCGGTGCTCGAAGAAACCTACGGCCACACACCGCTCGAGAAGATGTTCGACAAGGCCGACGTCTATGGCGTCGGCTTCGACAAGCAGCGCGCCGCGCGAAAGCCGCTTCGCCTCGGAATCATCGGCGCCGGCGGCGTCGCCCAGTCCAAGCACATCCCGGCATTGCTTCGGCTGCGCACGATCTGGGAGCCGGTGACGCTAGCGGCCGTCTCCAGCGTCGACGAGCGCTCCGGTAAGCGGCTCGAGCAAAGCTACAACTGCCGCTGGTACGCCGACTATCAGCAGATGCTGCAGCGCGAAAAGCTGGATGGAGTGCTCGTCGCGGGGCCTTCCGAGCTTCACGTCGAGCACGCGATCGCCTGCATCCAGGCGGGCATTGCGGCGCTGGTGGAGAAACCCCCCTCGCGCAGCTTGTCCGAAGCAGCGCGCCTCTGCCGACTGGCGGAAGAGCGAAACGTGCCGCTGATGACCGTCGCCAACAAACGCTACAGCCCTCCCTATCGTGGCGCGAAGCGCTTTGTCAGAGAAGGCCCGCTCAAAGATCCCGCCATGTTCTGCGGCAAGTTCAACCTCGGCTACGACTACGTCGCAAACCTGCTGCAGGACGGGACGATCCACCTCCTGGATCTGGCGCGATACTTCATGGGCGACGTCCGCGCCGTCAGCGCCGTCGGCGTCAACAAGTACGCCCGCAACCCCTCAGCACCTTTCGATAACGCCGTCATCACGCTCGCCTTCGTTTCCGGATCCATCGGGAGTATCTACACCGCCTCGTCGGCGCTCAGCCTCAAGCCCTGGGAGCGCGTCGAGATCTATGCCAACAAGTGCTGGCTCGCGGTTGAAGACCAATATGAGCTGGCGCTCTTCGACAGCGAGGCCGGCCCCGCTAAATCATGGCGGCCGGTCGTCCCCAATACGCTGATCTTCGACGAGGAATTCGGCGGCTACATGGGCCAGCTGGAAAACTTCCTGCAGGTCATCCGCGGCGAAGAATCGCCGCTCGTCACCGGCTGGGATGGCTATCGCGCGCTGGAACTCTGCACCGCGGCTCAGCAGGCGATCGAATCCCGGCAGACCATCGCGCTCCCGCTCCCGGAGGCGGCATCCGTCGATTGATCGCGATAAGCAACTTTTGAACTTGAAAGAGCCCATGTCAGATACGACCGCAATCCGCATCTCGACCAGCGACCCATCGTTTGGACCGGTGAAGACCCCTGACTTCCCGTGGGTCCGTTTCGACACCGGCCTGACCATTCACGATGAAGTCCTCATCGAAGGCCAGTACCTCGGCGGCCCCTGGTCGGCGATGGGGAGGCCCTCTAGCCGCCAGCGGCTCTGGGAATCTCTCTCCGGCAAGCCCGCGTCGATCTATCCGCAACGGCAGCTGCAGCACGCATTCCAGCTCAACATTGACGGCCAACTGCTCGTCGATCATTGGGAGTGGATGGAGGGATCCGAGGTGCCCTGCAAGATCGGAGGCTGCCGCGAGTCTCTGGTGAAGCTCCGGCACACCCTACGGCCGGTGGAAGTGGAGGTCCACACGCTGCTCGACGGCACGCCATTCATGCAGCGCTGGCTGACCATCCGCAACACGGGCGATCGCCCCGCCGCCGTCGCGCAGGCCGACCCTTGGTCGGGGCTACTCTTCTTTCGCGTCGAGGACTACAACCACCCGATCAACGTCGAGCCGGTCTTCGAGGTCGGGCGCTTCCGCACGCCCGACTGGGGCCAGGAGGGCGAGTTCGCCTTCGAGCCGGTGCCGCAGGGGGGCCTCGTCATCGAGAGCCGCTTCGGCTCCAGCGGCCACCGCCCGCCCTTCTTCATGGTCCGCAGTTCGATCACCGGCGAAACCTTCGCCGGCTCGCTCGCCTACCCCGCCAACTGGCGGCTCGAGCTTCTGCACGATGACAACCTCAAGAAGATCGGGAACCGGACCGTCACCCTCGACTTCCGTTTTGGCCCCGCCGGCCCCGCGCCGCTCTACGTTATGTCTCCGGGCGAATCGATCACCACGCCGCGCGTTCACCTCGGCCAATCCTTCGGCGACCTTGACACCCTCATCCAGCGCTGGCATGCGCATCTGCGGGCATCGGTCATCCCAAAGCAACCGGAGGGCCGGCGCCACTGGGTGGAATGCAACCACACCGGCTACACCGGCAACGCCCAGATGAACGAGGAAGGCTTCCTCGCCGAAGTCGAAACCGCGGCCGCCGTCGGGTGCGAGATGTTCCTCGTCGACGCCGGCTGGTTCGGCGACGCCTCCGGCAATTGGTCCGTCCTCATGGGCGACTGGAGCGAGAGCGCCCTGCTCCCGCGAGGCCTGCAGCCGGTCTACGACCACGCCCGAAAGCTCGGCATGGCTTGCGGCCTCTGGATGGCGATCGAGAACGTCGGCACGAGCAGCAAAGCCGCGAAGGAGCATCCCGACTGGCTCATGAAACGCCGCGGACAGACCATGCACATGCTGGATCTGTCCCGCCCCGACGTAGCGCAGCACGTCGAAGACACGATCGCTCGATTCGTCGAGAAGTTTCGCCTCGACGTCTATCGCATCGACGGCGGCACCAACAGTTTCGGCGACGGCCCGGAATCGATCCGCGATGGCTTCGTCGAGTCCGGCTACTGGCGCTACTACGATAACCTTGCGCGGGTCGTCGAAAACCTGCAGCGGCGCTTCCCCAAGCTCATCCTGCAGAACTGCTCCGGCGGCGGCGGACGCAGTGACCTGGCAATGCTCAGCCGGTTCCATTACACCCAACTCTCCGACAACTGGTCGCCCGGGCCGGCCATCAAGATCCACAACGGCATCAGCATGTATCTCGCCCCCGAGCAATGCATGACGCTGCTCGGGGCCATCTCCGCGGGCGTTTCGGATCTCGACTTCCTCCTTCGCATCGGATTGTTCGGCCACTTCTGCATGAGCGGCGCGTTCCCCTCGATGGACCTCAGAAACCAGCAGGGCCTTTCGCGCTGGGGGCATCACACAGACCTCTACAAGCGCTTCGTCCGCCCGATGCTCGATACCTGCCGCGTCTTCCACCACACGCCGTTCCTGCGGCACTACGAGCCGGGGGATTGGGCCGTCCTGGAACACGCCTCGGCGGATGGCAGCCGGGCCTACGCCGGGATCTGGCGCCTCACCGCACCGGGCGCGGGGTCCTGCCAATTCATCCCGAGGGGCCTCGCCCGCGATCGCCACTATCGCGTCACCTTCGAGAACAGCGGCACGGCAGTCGAGCTGTCCGGCCACGAGCTGTCGAATTGCGGGATTCACCTCACCGGCCTCGCCCCCATGACCTCGGAATTGCTCCTCTTTGAAGCGGTCTGAGTAGCGCGTCCTTGACGGAATTGCGCGCTCCCCTAGACTCGCGTCGCACGCGAGGGCGTCGAATTCCCAGCACGCGGACAACCGCAATCTCCTCACTCACCGCCACGAGCACTACCCATGAAAAAGAAGATCGGCTTCATCGACTACTGCATTCACGAATGGCACGCCGAGCAATACCCCGCCATGATTCGTGCCAGCTCCTATGCCGGCCGCATGGACGTTGCCCTTGCATGGGAGCAGACCCATCTCCCCGGCAGGATGACGCTCGACGATTACTGCGCGAAGTACGGCGTCGCCAGGGCCTCCAGCATGGAGCAGGTGATCGATGAGTGCGACTACCTGATCGTGCTCTCTCCCGACAATGGAGAGAAGCACGAAGAGCTTTGCCAGTTGCCGCTGAAGAGCGGCAAGCCCGTCTATGTCGACAAGCCGATCGCGCCGGAAAAGGCCGCCGCAAAGCGGATCTTCGCGCTGGCCGAGAAGCACAAGACGCCGATGTTTTCCGCCTCGTCCCTGCGCTTCGGCTCAGGGCTGCGCAAGTTCATGGACAGCGCCCCCGCTGGCCGCCGCATTCACACCGCGACGAGCATCGGCAGCGTGCCCTATCACATCTACGCGATTCACCAGTACGAAATGCTGGTCGAGGCCCTCGGCGCCGGCGCCCGCCGGATCATGCAGCTTGGCACCGTCGAGCGCCCCTCGATGCTGATCGACTACCCCGACGGCCGCCGCGGCCTCATGCAGCAGATCTTCGGCCATCCCTTCCAGATGTCGCTGGGTTTTACCCAGGATGGTCAGGAGCAAAGCACCGCGATCAACTCGATGGACCCGATGAGCGACTTCTTCCCCAACTTCATCGAAGCCACGCTGCGCTTCTTCGAGACCCAGCAACCACCCGCCCCCAAAGATCAGACCCTCGAGATCGCCGGACTGATCGAAGCCGGAGGCAAGGCGCTCGAGAAACCCTACGAATGGATCCCCCTCCCCTGACCGTGCGCTCGGGCCTTGAGCCACCCGAGACGTAGCGGCGATTGGGGCCTTACGCCCGCACCCGCGGCTTCCATTCCCACGCCTGCTCCGCCGGATGACTCCCTTCATTCGCGGCAATCTTGCTCCGCAGGTCCGGCGTCTTGTCCTTGAGCTGGCTCGGCTCGAAATCGATCCGCCGGTTCTCCGCCGCCGATTGGATCATCGCCGCGATAATGCGGAACACCCGGATCGCGGTCTCCAGCCGGTTAGGGTGCGGCTTGCTTTCGTCCTTCAACCAGGTAGCGACCGCCTCGGTAAACGCCGCCTGCCCGATCGGGTCGTCCTTCATGAAGTCTGTCTCAAAGCGCTTCTCCTGCGCCATCCCCTCCAACTGATAGCCCCAGCCGCCGCGCTCGGTCCACCAGATGTGCCCCTTCTCTCCCGAAATGTCGAACTCCGTCGCCATGAAGTACGAATCCTCGCCGATGATTCCCGCGCCGTTCTTCGACGCTTCGTAGAGCACCTGCAGCCGGTCTGGGTAGGTGATGCTCGTCAGAAAGTTGGCCGGGCCCGGATGCGAGCAGTGATACTCCTCTTCCCCATAAGCCGCCGACCACACCGCCACCGGCTCCGCGTCGTGCAGCAGCATCTGCACCATGTCCAGGTAATGCGAGCCGGTGCACATGACCGCCGACGTCGCCTGGCAGCGCACGAAGCGGAGGCGCCCCGCCTGCTTTGCCACCTCGCACACCTGCCGCCAGCTCGGGAAAAATCGCCGCTGCGTGTTGATGATGACCTTTAGCCCGCTGTCGGCGGCGATCTTCTCGATCGCCTCGGCGTCCGACAGCGAGGTTGCCATCGGCTTCTCGACGATCATCGCCTTCACCCCCGCCTCGGCGCAGGCCCGCACCGACTCCACGCGCACATTCGGATTCGTGATCAGGTGAACGATGTCCGGCTTCTGCTCCGCGAGCATCTTGCGGTAGTCGGAATAGATGTGCTCCACGCCATAGTCGGCGCCGAACTTTTTCGCCCGCTCGCTGTCGATGTCGGCCGCCGCCACCAGCTTGATGGAGCGGACGCCTTGGTAAGCCGCCGCATGGCTGATCGCCCGTCCGCCGGTGGCAATAAAAGCGCTGCGATACATTCAGGAGCTCCTTGTTCAGATCGGAAATGTAAGCGGAGGGTGTATTCCAGGACCGGGAATGCCTCAGATGACCATCACCCGCGAGGCGCGCCGGAAAGTCGGGAGGATTGTACGGTCGACCGGACGATCTCGCGCTGCCCTTGCGCCGCGAGCTGTACGAAAGCGCGCCGACGCGAATCTCCTACCCCTTGGGCAGCAGGCTCAGCACTGCCTCGCTGGGCCGGGCGATGACGTGCGCAGCGATCAGCTTCCCCAATCCTTCCACCTTCGCCCCGCCCGCTGCGACGGCCGCCTTCACCGCCGCCACATCCCCCTTGATGATCACCGTGACATACCCCCCGCCGAGCTTCTCCCGGCCGATGACTTCGACATTGGCGGCCTTTGCCGCCGTGTCGATCGCTTCCATGACCGCCGTCAGGCCCTGTGTTTCGATGAGCCCCAGTGCGAAGGATTTGTTCACAGTATTCTCCGTAGAACCCGGCGAAAGTGCCGCCCGCCGCATACCCGGGATAAAGACCACATCCGCTTCGAGCAGCGGATTGAACTCACGCTTGGCCTCGATGGCCGGCCACGCTGCCGCGTCCGGCGCGTCGATCACGTGTCCGATGCACGCCGCGTGCATCTGCCGCGCGATCCCCTCGGCCGCCGCGATCGACGCGCGGACCGCCGCCGAGTCGCCGGTGAACTTGATCTGCGCCCCAAGCTGATCGTTCAGCTCAACCTGCAGCAGGCGAACCGTCGCAGCCTTGTCCAGCGCATCCAGCGCAACGATTGTCGCGCAGAGCCCCGCGATCTCAACCAGCCCCAAAGCTTCCGACAACGCATCTCCAAACCCGAGCGCACGTCACGTCCGCTTTCGAAGAAAATCCCGGTACTGGATCGTCTCCGAGACGTTATCCACTTCGTTGCAGTGTTCCCAGTCGATCCACACGTATTCGATGCCGAGGTAGCCCCGGTACCCGCTGCCGCGCATCGCCCTGAGCACGCGTTCGTAATCGATCGTGTTCTCGCGGAATGACGCCTGGAGCCGGCCCTTGCGCCCGCCGCGGACGTGAAAGTGCGTCGCGTACTTCACCAGAGGCTCGATCGCCGAGTCAGGCAGCCCGATCCGCGTGAAGTGCGTGTAATCCAGCGTCAGCGTCAACCCCGGCACCCCCTTCACCATCGTCTCCGCTTCCTTCGGGCTCGACGCGATCGAGCCAATGTGCGCCTCGACGGCAAACGTGATTTCCTGCTGCTTCGCCTGCTCCACTCGCCAGGCCATTTCATCCTGCGCGCGCTTCAGCGAGTCCTGCTTCGATTCAGTCTCGAAGTGGACGCCCGGCAGCGTCGTCACGTGCTTCGCGCCCAGCCGTTTCGCATATTCCACGGTCTTGAGAAACCACTCGCGCGCCTTGCGCCGCTGCGGCGCCTCCGCGTGATTGATCGCGTAACTCACAAACTCCGGCGCCGTCTGCAGAAAAACGTCGGCCGCCTTCAGCCCGCGGTCGTCCAGCTTCTTCCGCAGCGCGTTGGCCGACTTCGACAGGTTCTTGAACTCCCGCGACGGCCACAAATGGCTGCGCCCTTCGAAGAGCCCCAAGTCCACGCCGTCGAAGTCCATCGACGCGATCAGATCCAGCGCCTGATCGTGCCCCAGCAGCGGGAAAGTGAAATCGGCGCACGCAAGCTTCATCTTCATTCTCGCTCCATGAACTTCGTCTTCCCCTTGGTCTCCCACTCCGCGGTGGCGGTGTAGCCGCAGTCGATCACCAGCGTCGTCGCGGTGACGCCCGCCGAGTCTTCGCAGGAAAAGTAGAGGACCGACTTGGCGATGTCATTCGGCGTTAGCCCGACACCCATCGGCACACGCCGCAGGCGCTGCGTCAGCGCCGCATCCGGATCAGGGGCTTTGTTCAAGTGCTCGCGCAGCATCGGCGTATCGGTGATGCCGGGGCAGACGCAATTGCAGCGAACCCCGTCCGCCGCGTAATCCAGCGCGATCGAGCGGCTCAGCTGCAGCACGGCCCCCTTCGAGGTGGTGTACACCGGCGTTCCCGACTGCCCGATGAAGCTCCCGATCGACCCGATGTTGACGACGTAGCTCCGCTGATTCTTGCGCAGGTGCGGGATCGCGTGTTTCACCGAGAAGAAGATCGACTTCACGTTGATGTTCATCACGCGGTCCCACTCCTGCTCCGTCACCTCGTGGAGCAGGCCGAGTTGGATCACCCCCGCGCAGTTCACCACGATCTGCAGGCCGCCGAATTCCTTCACCGTGCGCTCGACCGACGCGCGCACATGATCTTCCTGCGTCACGTCACACTCGACAAACACCGCGCGCCCGCTGTGGCGGCGAATGTCATCCGCGATGGTTTTCCCCTTCGCAGCCTGCACGTCGATCATGCCGACCGCCGCGCCCTCCTGCGCGAAGAGCCGCGCGACGCCCTCGCCCATCCCTGACGCTGCGCCGCCAATCCACGCCACCTGATTTCGCAGTCGGTTCATCGTCACGCCTGCCGGTAGCACGGGCGTCCCGCGCGTGCGAGCGATCCAGGATTGCGAAGAGTCAAGATCGCTAGTTCCTTGCGCAACCGGCACGGGCGAGACGCCCGTGTTACGATTAAGCCTGTCCGCAAACCCTTTCCCATTTACGCTGGAAACTCTCGCGTTCAAAGACCTGCGAATTCACCACGCCGCGCGGCTTGCGCCGCTGGGAAACGTCCACCATTCCCTGACACACCGCGCGACCAATGTCTCGAAACAACTCGCCCGTCCATGCGATGCTGTGCGGGGCCAGCAGCACGTTGTCCAGTTCCGCGAACCGTGAAGGCTTGGTGAGCGGCTCCTCAGCGAAACAATCCAGCGCCGCTCCCGCGATTCGATGTTCCTTCAACGCTTCGAAGAGGGCATCTTCATCGACGATGCCCCCGCGAGCGGTGTTCAGCAGATACGCGCTCGGCTTCATCACCGACAGCTCGCGCCGGCCGATCAGCCCCCGCGTCTCGTCGGTCAGCGGGCAGTGAACGGACACGAAATCGGAATCGCGCAGCAGTTCATCGAGGTCCACCAGATTCACGCCCAGTTGCTTCGCCGCCGCCGGGTTCATGAACGGATCGAACGCCAGCGGCGGGTTCATACCCCAGCCCTTGAGCAGCTCGATCGCCTTGCGCGCGATCCCGCCGAGCCCAATGACGCCCAGCGTCCGGTCGCGCAGCTCGCGTCCCATGTATTTCGATCGCTCGTCCCATTGCCCGCTGCGTACCAGCGCGTCCTTCGTCCTGAAGTGATGCGTTAGCCCAATCATCCAACCGATCGTCGCCTCGGCAACCGAGCGGTCGACGGCGCCGGCCGTGATGAAGACCATTACATCTTTTTCGGTGCAAGCCATTACATCCACCGCGTCATACCCGACGCCGAACCGCCCCACCGCGACCAGATCGTCGCTGTTCCTCACGGAATCGGCAGTGACGGCCGGCGTCAGCACGATCACACCGTTGGCGCCCTCGAGCTGATCAGCGCCGATCTGCCTGCGATGCTCTCGAAACGCCGCGTGCTTGATGCCTTCCGCACCATCGAACACGGACAGTCCGATGTCCGGATACTTCGTCGAGCCGTCGGCGTTGTAAAAGTCGGCCGTCAGTGCCACGCGGAACGGGCGTTTTCTCATTTCCATGGCCCGCCTTCCGTCGTGCAGTTGCGCTCCTCCAGCACCAGCCGTTCCGGAACGGGCCCGGCGTAGACCCAGAGCATCGCCATCGGTTCCTTCGTTTCGTTGACGAAGTAGTGGCACCGCCCGCGCGGCTGAAGGGCGGTGGAATTGCCGGTCATCGCGTAGCGCCGGCCTTCGACGATGCAGGTTGCGGTGCCTTCAATGATGCAGATCGACTCGTCGAAATCATGAATGTGACACGGGAGCCGCCCGCCCGGCTGGAAGAGCCCATACCCGCCGCTCATCTCGATGCCCGGAACGATGTCGCGATTGAAAAAGTCGATGAACGTGGCGCCGAGTGAGGCCTCGAAGCGCTTGGCCGTCCGGTAGCGGTTGACGCGTTCGGCGCCCGCGAAGCCTGTCGAGGTGTCGGGCATGCCGCGCTTGGAGAAGAAGCGCTCGATCATCGTGCGCGAAGGCGCATCCGTTCCCATCGCGATGTGGAACACCGCCTGCGCGTCGGGCGACTGGTTCGCCGCGCAATGCGCCACGCCCCGCGGAATCACCACGTTATCCAGCGGTTCCAGCAGGTACCGCCGCCCCTCCACTTCCATCAGCGCCCGCCCGCTCAGCAGCGTCACGGATTCCGTAAACGTGTGCGAGTGATAAGGGAGCTGCGCGCCGGTCTCGAAGGTGACGATGCCGGTGGTGAGGTTGTGTGCGTTGTTGTGCGCGCCCACCAGCGCTTCGAACGACACGCCGCGCTCGATCTCGATCACCTTTCCTGAGCCGACCGGGTTCATGACCTCGGGCCGGTCGGGGCGCATGTTTTCCGGAGGCGTCGGCAGCGGAGTCACTTTCGCCGCGAGGTCCGGACGGTTCTCGGGAACAAAGGTCGGCGAGATCGTCGTCGGCCGCCCCAATCCCTGCATCGTGTTCGAAAGCCCGCGCAACAGCAGCCCGCCGTCCAATCCCACCGCGAGGACGTTGAACCCCTGCTTGCGCCGCTCTTCGAGATTGGCATCGCTGGTGGCGACGACGCCGCATTGCTTGCCATGCCTGCGAACGGCGTCCTTGATCGCCAGCAACTGCTCCGCGACGCCGGGCCCTTCCCATTGGCCGGGGAAGCCGGCGCTCGATGAATAGTCGGCTGGCCCGATAAACAGAATCTCCACGCCCGGCACGCGGCAGATTTGCTCGATCGCCCTGCCGCCGCGCACCGTCTCGACGATCGGCACGACCAGCACGTGCTCGTTCGCTTCCTTCACGCTCGGGCCGAAGCAGCGCCCCCAGCAGGTGGCGCGCTCGCCCCCGATGCCGCGGACGCCTTCCGGCGGATAGTGGGCAAACGCCACCACGTCGCGAAGTTGCTCCGCCGACTCCACCCACGGAACCACGACCCCATCGGCGCCGATGTCGAGCGAGCGCTTGATCAGGCCGACGCTCGATTCACTCACGCGCACCATGCACACCGTGTCGCTGCGCACCGTCGCGCGAACGTGATCGAGGATATCGCGCCAATCGAGATGCCCATGCTCGGCGTCGATCACCACCCAATCCATCCCCAGCGCAACCGCCATCTCCGTGATGCTCGCCGATTCCAGCGTCACCCAGAGCCCGTACACCGGCTCGTTCGCCGCGAGCTTCTTCCGAAGTTTTCGAATCGCGTCCGACTTCATCTTTTACCTGACAGGGCTCGGCAGCCCGTGTACAAAAACTAATCCTTCCACGGCCTCGCATCCGTCGGCGTTTCCCAGCTCGGGATCGGGTCCTGGAGCCCCCCTTCGATCCACACAAACTGCCCGTTGGTATCACCCGCTGCGTCGTCGGTCAGCTTGAGCACGAGGTCCACCGCTTTCTGCGGATCGTCGCCTCCGGTCTTCTCCACCCAGTTCACCCACTTGCGGTACGCCGCTCCCTCGTCGCCCATGCGATCGGCCTTGTTGCGGATGTCGACCCACATGTCCGTCTTCACATCGCCGGGATGGATCACGTTCGCGACCACACCCGTGCCAGCGACTTCCGCCGCCAGGTGGCGGGTGAACTGATTCAGCGCCACCTTGCTCGTGGCATAGGCGCTGTTCAGCGCGCCGGGCGGATGCAGCGAGGCGGCCGAGGTGAAGTTGACGATGCGCCCCCACTTCTGCTCGATCATCCCGCTGACAAACGCGCGGCAGGTGAGATAAGGCCCGATCAGGTTCACCGACAACGCCTCGAGCCAGAGCCGCGGATCTCCGTCCTTGATCAGGGCGATCGGCCCGAAGATCCCCGCCGCGTTCACCAGGATCGACGGCTTCCCCAGCTTCTCGCGGACTTGCGCCGCGACGGCCTCGACTGCTTTCGGATCGCCGATGTCCGCCGGAAACGCGACCGCCATGCTGGCCGCCTCCTTGACCAGCCGCTCGGTTTCCTTCAGATCGTCGCGGCTTCGCGAGACCAGCGCCAGCTTCGCCCCGCGCTGCGCCAACCCGATCGCGACGCCGCGCCCGAGCCCCCGGCTGGCGCCGGTGACCACCGCGATCCTGCCGCGCTGCCCGCCGCTCATTTGCCCCCCTTGCTCGTTCGGCCCGCCGGCGTCTCCACGTGGAAGATCTCGCGCAGCTCACCGGCATCCACGATGCCGTCGGGCTTCAGGTGCATGAACGGCTCCATCACCTTCCCCCACTTCGTGTGGATCTCAGAATGCCAGAGCTTGTCCCAGGCCTTCTCATCGTGAATCTCGGAGAAGAGGAACAGATCAGGATCGCGCTCGAACGTGGTGATCGACGCGATGCCGCTCTTCTCGATCTCCTTCACCAGCTCGGGCCAGATGTTGTCGTGCTCCTTCTTGTACTTCGCGAGCATCCCCGGCTTCAGCTTCATGGTAAATGCGCGACGGATCATACGAAGCTCCTCGTTGGTCCCTTAGACAGCCCCCTGCTTCCGCTCTTGAATGTATCAGATCAACTTTCGCCCTCATAAACATGCCGCACCTGTGGGCGCATCATCGCCGCCGTACCCGGACGACCAGGTCATGGATGAATTCCGGAAGCTGGAAGACCGCGCGGCTCGAGCCTTCCAGGGTCGTTGCCCTCGATTCCACTCCGCTCATCGGGGAATACCAGCACATCGAGTAATCACCCGCGGGCAGATCCAGGTGAATCGATCCGCCGATCGGGCCGCCGGCGTCCGGCTCGCTTCGCTCGCGTGCATCGGCGAGGTAGATGCAATAGTCCTGCTCCGGCGCTGCAAACACGCACCCAAGTGTGGATGAAGGATTTCCCCGAAGAAGTTCGGGCATCGGCCGGGCGCGCACGAGGTCGATCGAGTGGATGAACTGAGAAAGATGCTTCATCCACGTTCGCAGGCACCGCTGCGAGTGCTCCGTGCCGGTCTCCAGGTAGTTGACGATCGAGAAGTCGATCATGTCGTAGTGCGCGCCGCAGAACAGCGCCGTCCAGGCACGCTTGCGATGGATCGTCCACGCCTCCTCGTCCTTGTATTGCGTCGCGCAGTTGTCCTCGTCGTAGTTCAGCGGCTTGCGCTGCGCGTAGGTGGCCAGGGCGTAATCGCGCACGCCGGCCAGCTTCAGTTCCTTCGCCATGAACGCGCCCATGTCGTACGACTTGCCCGCGAACGTCGTGTTCGGCAGCGGGTGCATGTTGACGATGTCCAGCGGGAAATCGGCGAACGAGCGGTCCGAAGTCTGCTCGAACGGATGCCAGGTGAACGCCTCCTGCCCGGCGATCAGGTGCCGGTTTGGAAGCGGCTTCTCCGTCTCACGAATGACCTGTGCGATCGCGGCCTGCCACTCGTTCACCTCCGCCGGCAGCGGGTCCGTCGTCCGGCCGCCTGGATACGAGCCGCCCGGCTCATTGCAGATCTCGTAGAAAACGTTGTCGTAGCGGTTGGTCTCTTCCACGATCTTCCGCACGTGCGCGCTCTGCCACTTGAAGAGGTTCGGATGGCGCAGCGACATGTACTCCGGCCAGTTGAATTGTTCGACGTCGTTGAGGTTGTTGGCCGGGTTCAGCGGGTTCAGCGCCCAGATGTTGTCGGCATAGGTGTTGCTCAGCAGCACCACTTCCACGACCACGCCGTAATCGGAGGCGAGCGCGAGAAAGCGGTGCAGGCGCTCGAAGAACTCCGGGTTCCACTGGCTCAAATCGAACTTGGGCTGCTGATCGAGCGCGAGCGCGGCGCCGACGCGTTGGAACGGCGCGATGTAGTCGGGCGACTCGGGCTTGCACGTCGAATACGGATTCGACGCCGACTGCAACTCGCGAAACAGCGTGAACAGCCGCGTGAGCGTCTGCTTCTCGGCGGCATCTGCGAGATAGCGCTCGAACCTGAAGGGCCGGTTCATCACCGCCCCGTAGTGCTCCGTCGCGCACAGCAGAACCAGCGGCTTGCCGCGAAACTCAAAGAGCTTGCGGTTCTGCGGATGGATGCGGATGGGCTGGGGCATCTTGAACCGTTTAGACTCGCGACTGATGTCGCAGCAGGGGTGTCGCCGTTGTAGCACGGGCGTCCCGCCCGTGCCGATCACTTTAAGCGTCAGACAACCAGTGTTATCGAATTCCTCAACCGTCAAACACGGGCGAGACGCCCGTGCTACGGGGAACTTCGTTCTCACCAGACGAGGACGCAGTGGTCGTCGTTGATCATTCCCAGCTCGTCGGCGATTTTCAGATAGAAAATGAAGTGCCGGTAGCCCATCGCGAAGAGGCCCTGTGTCTGCTGCAGGGCCTGCGGCGCGCCGCTCAGCACCAGCCGTAGGCCGTTCTTTCCCAGCTCGGCATATTTGCGGTCTCCGCTGAGGTGATACCAGCGGGCCAGGTTGGTCAGGTCGGGCCACTTGATCGGCCAGTTGCGGAAATGGATATATCCCCAGCTCTTTGGATCCGACAGTTTCTCGATCACCGGCCCCGTCACCGCTTTCCACAGCGCAAGAATCTTCTCGTCACCGGTCGCCTGATACATGTCCCAGATGCCGTTGAAGCTCATCGCGCTCATGTAGCCGCTGTGAATCCCCGAGCCCGGCGGGTACTCCCACACCAGCTGCCCATGCTTGTCCTGCTTTTCCTGAAGACCATTGATGATCGCCATCCCGGCGTCGCGGTATTTGGTCTCGTGGGTGATCTCATACAGGGCCGCCAGCGACAGCAGCGGCCAGGCCGACTCGCGCCCGGAGAAGTTGAGCGCATCCGATCGAGGCCCGGTGATCCACCAGACGAGGCAGTCGCCGATGCGCTTGCTGATGCGCAGCGCCTCTTCGTCGCCAGTCGCGAGGTAGAAGTAGAGCAGGCCCTGGCACCACATGTGACTCGGGTAGGTTTCGCCATTGGTGTGGCCAGTCGAGTGCGGGCAGTTGGCGCCGTCGCGGGCGGGATCGGGCGAGTAATCGATGTAGTCGATGTCCATCAGGTGACGCGCCATGGTCAGCCCGCCGAAAGGCCTGCCGGTTCGCCAGGCCTCGATCATGCAGCAGTAGAGATAGTCCTCTTCGTTGTTGATGTACTGCACCACGCCCAGCTCCGGGCAGCGCCCGCGCGCCCCCACTTCATCGCCCCACTCGCGCCAGCCGGTGGCGACCGGCCAGTCGAACGCCTTCGGCGCCGCCAGCAGCATGTCGATCTTCGATTCCAGCATCGGGTACTTGTTGAGCTGCTGCACGAGCGTCTGGTCGACGTCGGCGAATCGCGATTTGCGATAGATCTCGTGCGGCACGCCTACGACGCCTGGATACGAAAGGTTGTCGCTCTCGTAGATCAGATCACGCGGGCTCAACGAGTCATCATGGAAGTTGAAGAGCACGTCGCGCGTCTTCCCCATGCCTTCGTTCAGCAGGATCGGCTCCTCGTGCTCGGGGAAGAAATCGATCTCGAAGCGGTTCTGGTCCGACGCCAGCCGCAGCGGGAACTCGCGCGGCGGATCGGACATCGCAAACTTGAACAGCATCCCGCCGACACCCGGCTCATGGAGGTCGATCATCGCCGAGCAGGAGCCGTGGCGCCCCATGTCGGTGCCGTGCAACACCGAGTAGCAGATATCCTTCGGATTCTCGCGCAGACTGGCGGAATTGCGAATCGTCGTCTGGTACGTGCCGGTATCCAGGTCCACGTTCTCGGGGATTTCCACCACGGCTTGGATCGTGTTGAGCGTGCGCGCCAAGTGCTGAACGCGCCGGATCGCCCTGGGTCCGATGTTCAGCGCGCCGGTGAGTCCGGAGCGGACCAGCGCCTTGCCTTCCCGCCCGTTATGACGGTTCCGAATCGTGTGTGACATCAGCACCTGCGACCCCCCGGCCGTGAAGTGCAGCCGCATCTTGTAGTCCATGAACTTGCCGGTCGGATTCTGATAGTCGCCCTCGATCAGGACGATCACCCGATACCGCCCCGTCTCCTCCAGCCGGATCGAGTACTTCCCCGCCGCAGCCCGAAAGATCTGGCCGTTCGTGTCAACGACGAACAGGTCCGATTGCTGAGCGGCGATCCATTCCCGACCGTTGAAATGGATTTCACGCGCCAGCGTGAAGGATTTCTTTGAGAGGACCCAGCGCAGCCGTCCGGTGTCGACCGTGAGCGTCTCCGCATCCTCCTTCACGTTGATTCCCGCAGGCGGCGGCGCTTCGGCGGGTTTTCGCGAGGCGCGGGCGCACAGCCTCAAGTCCCTTGCCGTTCGCGGCGCAAGCTCTCTCGCCGCGTAATCCATCAAGGCGAATCGCACCGAGCCGTCTTTCCAGGTGGAGAGCACCCTCCACTGCGCACGGGCGTCCCGCCCCGCCTCATCGAGGAGAGCCAGTTCCGCTGAAGGGTCGTGCAATGCCGCCTGAGGAAACGGTATGCTGCAGCGCAACGGCAGTCCGCGGCGCGGGAACTCCCAGGGGTTGTCGAGGCGGAACGGTAGCTCGAAGTCAGGCTGGACCATGCGGCAGAAGATAGCCAAGCCGCCAGCGGCGCACGAGGGCCAGCGGCGGTTTTAGCGCGCGGAGGAATCGCAAATGGCCGCAAAACAGAGCGGACCGAAGGTCGGATTGTTCAGCATCGGCTTAGCGGCGTATTGGCCGCAGTTTCAGGGTTTGCGCGAGCGGCTCGCAGGATACGGAGCGTTCGTCGGACAGAAGCTGAGCGAATTTGGGGCGAGCGTCGTCGATGCGGGAATGGTGGACAGCCAACCCGAAGCCGCTGCGGCGGGGGAGAGATTCATTCGCGAGGACGTCGATCTCGTCGTCTGTTACGTCACGACTTATTCAACCAGCAGCCAGGTATTGCCGGCGGTGCAGCGGGTCAAACGCCCGGTGCTCATTCTCAACCTTCAGCCGACGGCGCAGATCGCCTACCTCAAGACCGGCACCGGCGAATGGCTCGCGAACTGCCAGGCATGCTGCGTTCCGGAGATCGCCTGCGCGTTCGAGCGCTGCGGCATCGACTTTCACACCGTCACCGGTCTGCTCGGCCTGCACAAGCAGACTCCCGGCGCGGTGGCGAATGAAGTCACACACGATCATCCGGCATCGAAGGCGGCGTGGGAACAGGTCCGGCAGTGGCTCGACGCTGTCAAGGCGCAGCGCACCCTCTCGCGCAGCCGGATCGGGTTCCTCGGCCACACCTATCCCGGCATGCTCGACATGTACAGCGACTTCACGCAGCACACCGGGCAGCTCGGCGTGCATATCGAAGTCCTCGAGATGGACGACCTGGAAGCGCGGGTGCAAGCCGTCACCGAGCAGCAGGTGAAGGCGAAGCGCGACGAAGCACAGTCGATCTTCGACATCAGCGACGATAGCCCGAGCGACCCGCTGGCGAAGAAACCCAAGCCGGAGGAGATGGAATGGGCGTGCCGCGTCGCAGTCGGCCTCGATGCGCTCGCGCGGGACTTCGATTTGCACGGATTGGCCTATTACCACCGGGGCGTCAACGGCAACGAATATGAGCGGCTCGGCGCGGGGCTCATCCTCGGCTGCTCGCTCCTGACCGCACGCGGAATTCCCTGCAGCGGCGAAGGCGATCTCAAAAACTGCATGGCGATGAAGGTGATGGACACCCTCGGGGCCGGCGGCAGCTATACCGAGCTTTATGCGATGGACTTCGCCGAGCGGTTCATCCTGATGGGACACGATGGGCCGTTCCACCTCGCCATCTCGCAGGGCCGGCCGATCCTCCGCGGACTTGGCCTCTATCACGGCAAGCGCGGCTACGGCGTGTCAGTCGAGGCGCAGGTGCGCAACGGGCCGGTGACCATTCTGGGCCTCACGCAAACCGGCGAAGGCCGGCTGAAATGGCTCACCGCCCAGGGCTGGTCCCTACCAGGCGATATCCTGCGGATCGGCAACACGAATTCGCGCCTGCGCTTCAGCGAGAAGCCCGACGACGATTTCGACGTCGCGCGCTGGATGAACCGCTGGGCCGCCCAAGGCCCCACGCACCACGTCGCGCTGGGCGTTGGCCATCACTCCGACACGCTGGAAAAGTTCGCCGGCGTGATGCAGCTGGAGTGCGTACGAATGTAACGCCGCTAAACTGGCATGCAACCCCACACGCTCATTCACGAACGGGTCGAAGCCGCACGTCGCGGCGCAAATCCGACGGCGATCTGCCGCGTGCGCTCGGGGTGGGTGGTGCTTGGGGATCGACAGTTCTTCCCAGGCTACTCGCTGCTGCTGCCTGATCCCGTCGTGGTGAGCCTGAACGATTTGCCGACAGAGCATCGATCCCAGTTCCTGCTGGACATGACGGCAGTGGGCGATGCGCTTCTGCGGGTTACCGAAACGATCCGAATCAACTACGCGATCTACGGCAACACGGAAGCCGCTCTGCACGCACACGTGTTTCCGCGATATGCGAATGAGCCCGACGCTTATCGAATTCGCCCTGTTTGGGCGTACCCTCGCGAACAGCGAGACTCGGTTCTGTTCAACGCTGCTCGCGATCGTCCGCTGATGAATGCGATTCATCGGGAGTTGAAGGCGGCTGGCGCAAGCAGCTAATCACCCGCCGCGGCGTGATGCAGCTGGAGTGCGTACGGATGTAAGGCCGTCAAACGGATGCACACCACGTAGCACGGGCGTCTCGCCCGTGCAGGCAATATTGAATGAGGCAGTTCTCGGACAAACCAGAGGGGCGGAACCCTGCGGCCTTCCGCCTTGCAGTGACCACGCGCCCTCTGCTCGAACAGACCATAAGATTCCCTCCAGGATTCATCCCAGTGGAGATCAAGAATGCCCCGCATTGCCAGGCCCAAACCCGGGCTGACTTACTTCTGGTTTCTCAACAGTGATTGCCCGCTGGATGAGATACGCCGCCAGATCGCTGCCTTCGCCGCGGCTAAAGTAAATGCCATCGTCCTGCATCCGCGCGGCGGATTGCTCGTCCCCTATGGCGGCAGCGACTGGTTCGCATTCATCAAGACGCTCGTCGCCGAGTGCGTGAAGGCTGGCGTAACGCCCTGGCTGTACGACGACGATCCCTATCCCAGCGGCAGCGCAGGCGGCTGGATTACGCTGGAACACCCGGAGCTCGAGGCGCATGGCATCGAGCGCTTCGAAGCGGAGCCGGGGAAGGCCGGGGAGCTGTTCATTTTTCCCAAGGGCCGGCTTGTGTGGGCGGGCGCCGTTCCGCCGGAATCCGAAGCGGGCGAGCCCGAGGAATTCACCGAGCGCGTCGGCTTCATCCGCCGGCACTGGGAAGTCTCACCCTGGGACAGCCGTTGGTATTATCCGGCAGCGCCGCTGTACGACTGCCCGCGCTCGGAGGCGTACTACCCGGAATTCGCCCTGCGCCGACCGGAGCTGAAGCCGGGTTGGAAGCTGGTGGCGTACGTTGCTCGACCGGTTGGAGGCAGCAGCCCGTGGGGCTCGATCGCCGATTCACTCAACCCCGCCGCCACCGAGCAGTTCATCCAGCGCACGCACGAGCGCTACGCGCAGGAGCTGGGCGACGCTCTGGGCCGCGACATTCCCGCGATCTTCACCGACGAAGCCAAATTTCACGCCGCGTTTCCCTGGACTCCCGGCATGTTCGAATCGTTCCGCGAGCAATTCGGCTACGACCTTCGCCAACGGCTCGAGCAGGTGTTCGGAAAATCGCAGGAGCCTCGCGCCATCCTCGCGCGGCTGCACTATCGGCAGTGGTGCGCCCAGCGATTGCTTGACGCTTGGGTGAGGCCCATTTCCAATTGGTGCCGCGATCACGGGCTGGCGCTGGTGGGCCACTTCAGCCCCGAAGACGATCCGATCCAGCAGGTGATGTGCGTCGGCAACGCGTTTCCCATCCACCAATACCTCGACCTCGCGGGCCTCGACTTGATCATTCCCGCCGTCGGCGACGCGCGCCATGCGATCCTCAACGTCGGTGTGCTCACCGCAACGTCAGCAGCGCAGCAGTTGGAGAAACCCGGCGTCATGAGCGAAACGCTCGGCGCCAATGGGGTGCACCTCGACACGCGCGAAGCTGCACGCATCATCGCGTGGCAGGCCGCGTCGGGGGTAAGCCACGTGGTGATTCACGGCGCGTTCACCTCGACCGTCGGATTGCGGCAGTTTGATGCGCCGCCTGACTCGGGGCCCGACAGTCCTCGCTGGGCCGGACTGCAGGATGTGAATCGGGGGCTGCAGCCGTTCTTCGAAACAGTCTACGACTCCACGCAGATCGCACCGGTCGCGATCCTGTGGCCGATCCGAAGCTTCCAGGCCGACAACGTACCGTGGGAAGCGAAAGACATCGGCCGGCGCAAGGAATTGAACGACCTGATCATGGCGTGCCTGGAAAACCAGGTGGGGCTGCATCTGATCGACGAAGACACGCTCATCTCCGCGCCGCTGCAGAACGGCGAGCTACGCGTTGGGCGTGCGCGTTACAAGCACGTGCTGCTGCCGAGCATGTCGGTGATTCAGCAGAAGACGCTCGAGCGACTGCAGGAGTTGCACGCGGGCAAGTTTCCGGTCTGGGGGTTCGGCTCTGCACCGAAATGGATCGAGACGGCGCGCTCTCTCGAGCCCGCGCCGCAGCCGGCATGGCAGACCGTTCCGATGAAGGACGCGAAACGGTGGTGCCGCGATCATCTGCCGCGACTTCTTCCGCTCGCTGACGAGGACTTGTCCGATCTGCGCGCGACGGCCTGGGACAGGGACGGGGAGACGAAGTTCCTCGTCGTGAATCTGGGAAGCGCATCGAGAACGCTGCGCCTCGCGCCTTCGGTATCGCTCGCTGCGGGGGAGATTATTTCGCTGCGGCAGACTTCGAGCGGCTTCTCGATTGGCGAGCGGTTCGATCCGAACTCAGTCGCGCCGCTGCGGTCCGCGGAGACGCGCATCGAGATGAAGCAGTGGCAGGTGCGATTCGATGAGGAGCCCTGGCGGCCGGTGGATCGCCCTACGGCGGTCTACCAGCTTCGTCCCCAAGCAAAAGATCCAGGCGAACTGATTAGAATGGGATTGACCGGCGCGGTTGCGGTCGGCGAGGAGCCGGCCGCAAAGACGCTCGAGTATCGCGCGACGGTGTCGGTGCCGGAGCCGGACGGGTCGGTCACACTGGTGCTGGAGCCGACCACCCTGCGCGGCAAATTCACAGTGACCGTCGGCGGGCGGGACTGGCCGATCCGAATCTCGGACACGGACGTGAAGCCGGTCGAGCTGCAGTTGGACGGAAAATTGAAAGCAGGAGAAAACGAAGTTCGCTTTCGCCTTGACGCACCCGCGCCGTTCGACGGCATCAAATGGTCGCCGTGGATCCGCATCGGAAAACGGATCGGATTCTGATTTGTCGGACTTCGCCGGCGGGTGTAAAACCGCCACCGGTTCTATCTCCAGTCAAACACGATCCCGTTAAACGTGTCGCGCTCTTTCGTGAACAGGCGGTTGTAAATCGCCTCCGACTGCTTCCACGGCACGAGGTCCGAAATCAGCGGCTCCATCTTCAAGAGGCCGTGCTGCATCAGCCGGATGATGCCCTCGCGGTTCCCATGGGTGCCGATGAACACCGGGTAGAACGCGCGCACCTGCTTGGAATGGGGGATCCAGAAGTTATAGCTGACCGTGTCCGGGTAGAAGCCTTCGAAGACGAACCGCCCGCCCCACGTGACGCAGCTGAGCGCGTCATCGAGCAGACCCTGGAAGCCGGTCGATTCGAGCACCACGTCCACACCGTTTCCGAATCGTTTTTTGATTTCGTCGGACACTCTCGTCTTCGATGCGTCGATCACCCAATCCGCGCAATGTTCGCGGGAGATCGCGAGGCGCTGCGGTGAAATGTCCGAGGCGATGACATACGCCCCGCGGAGCCGCGCCAGCTGCGCGGTGGCCTGGCCGATCAATCCCTGGCCGACAACCAGCACGTTGTCGCCCGTGTTGACGTTCGCCATGCTCAGCGCGTTGGACGCGACGGATGGCTGCACGAACAGCGAAGCCACTTTAGCCAGAGCGGCCGATGGCAGCTTGTGCGTGTAGGTCATGTTGCCCTTCACGTACTGCGCGTGAGAGCCGGTAACGAAAGAGGCGACGAGATCGCCGCGTTTGAAGTCGGCGACCTTCGCCCCGACCTCAACCACCTCGCCGCTCGCCTGGTATCCATTGACGAACGGAGGCTCGCCATAGTCCTTGCGCCTCCCCGACGCGATCCACATCTCGGTGCCGACGCTGACGCCGGAGAAAAGCGTCTTGACGATCACCGACTCCTCATCAATCTTTGGCCGCGGCAATTCGATCAGCTCGGCCTTTCTGCCGAGCTCCGTTATCGCCAGGCCGCGCATCATCGGTTCGCTCACTTCTGCGTCTCCTTCCATGCCAGGAACTTCCTTGGCTGCGTCGGCACTCGCGGCACGAAGTTCAGCTCCCGCTTCAATCCTTCGATACAGAAGATCGGGTCATATTCGCGACCCGGCTTTTCATAGTGAGACAGGTCGTAATCCTTCCAGCGCTTGTCGAAGCTGGCGCGAAGCACTGCCGGCACCGGCTCGTCGGTCGCCGAGGTGGCGCCGACCAGGTTCAGCACGCGAAATCCCGGCTTTGGCCTGGCAAGCAGCGCTGCTCGAATCGCGTCGACGACGTCGATCACGCTGATGTGCGAAAAGAGCGTCGGGGGCGACCAGGCGGGCGGGGCCTTGGCCGTCACGGGCGTGGGGGCCCAGTCTTCGGGTACGGCGGCGCCGATGCGGAAGCAGAGGAAGTCGGCGTCGTCGGTCTTCCGCGCGAAGTAGCGGGTCTCCTCCTCCATCAGATACTTCGAGAGCCCATACGCGTCATACGCCAGGCATGGGTGATCGTCCGGCATCGGCAGCATTAGCGGCATGAACCGGCCGTCGAGCGTCCCGACCGCCGCGATCGAACTGGCGAGAACGAATCGCCGCGTGCCGCGGTCGACGAGGTATCGCAGCAATCGCCGCGTTCCGTCGACGTTCACCGCCAGGCCGTCCTCTTCCGAGCACCCTCCGGTGACGGCCGCGAGGTGCACCAGCGCGTCAATCTTGTGCGCGTCCAGCGCTCGCAGATCCTCAAACGACTCGAATTCACCTTTGATCCAGGTGATATCCAGCTCGGGCTTCCTGCGCGACATGCCGATGACGTCGAACTTACCCGCCAGCGCCTTGGCGGCGCGCCCGCCAATGAAGCCGCTGACACCGGTGACGAGAACAGTGGACATAGCTGAAAACTCCATCCCTAAGGGCGCGATACCATAGCAAACCAGCCCACGGATTGAAGAGCGGCGAGGGTTGCAAACAAGCCCTGCATCTCG
>JBBRCX010000045.1:0-37250 GCA_038204465.1 Tepidisphaerales bacterium
GTGTTCGTGAGCAGCGGTCCCTCGACCGCCGGGCTCCCGGGCCAGGAAATCCTTCCGCGCCACTTCTATCAGCTCAACGGCCCGGATGCGGATGTGCCCCCCGCGAGCGTTCAGCTCGGGTACAATCTCCAGGCCTCGATCACCGTCGTGCCGGAGCCCACGACTGCGGGCCTGCTGGCCCTTGGTGGTTCGCTGATGGCGATGCGTCGGCGCCGAGCCTGAGCAATCCGACAATTTGGTCGTCGGGAAGAGGACTCTCTCCCAACCATCCAAGGAACCGGGCGGCGAATACTTTCGCCGCCCGGTTCTTCTTTTTTGCGCCGTACTTCACGACGCCACAACACCATACCCCCCCAGAGCGTGCACAGTTAACGCAATGCAACACCACCGGTTAAGCTGTGGCGTAGGACGATGCGGAGCAGCGCAACAGCAATCAGCGGCCGCACCGCCCCCGCCAGATTTGCCGGTAAAGGCCCTCGAGATTGCGTGCAAATCGAACGCCGTCCGTGATTGGCGACCGGGTGAGACGCTCGCGAAGCGTCTGTCGGTACGATTCCAGGCGCCGCAAGTCGGTGGCAAGCTGCTGGGCAATCTCGATGTACTGCTCCGCCGTAGAGGCGACCAATTCCGGCATTCCCACGTTTGACAAGATGCTCAAACCTCCGCGCGAGACGGCGGTGCGACCCGCCAGGGAGACAACGGGCACCCCCATCCACAGTGAGTCGCATGTCGTCGAGTGGCCGTTATAGGGGTAGGGGTCGAGTCCGAGATCGACGAGGTTATACAGCTTTAAGTACTCGAACGTCGTCCGCCGCCAGCTCATTAACGCCAGGCGCTCCATCGGGAAGCCGGTCTCGACAAAGAAGTCCTTCGTGCCTTCGCAGTCGTTGGCGCGCACGAGCAGTCGGGAGTTCGGGACGGCCCGCAGGATCTGCGACCACAAGCCGATGACCATCGGCGATATCTTTGAGGAATTGTTCAGGCAGCCGAAGGTGATGTAGCCGTTGGTGCGAGCCGGAAGCGCATTCACGTCTGGGCTGCCATCGACGCGCTGGTAGCACCAGTAGCAGTCAGGAAGGCGCAGGCATTTCTCAGAATAGAACTCGTCGTTCATCCCGGGCGGATCGAGGTAGTGATCGGTAATGCGGTAGTCGATGCTCGAAAGGCCGGTGGTGCTCGGGTGACCGAGATAGCTCACCTGAAGGGGCGCGGGTTTTCGCGCAAACACGAGCAGCCGGTTGTCTGCCAGGTGCAGCGTGAGGTCGACAAGTATGTCGATCCGGTCGTTGCGAATCAGCTCGGCTGCGTCGGCGTCCGCAACGCCGTGGATATCGCGCCAGACGTCGGCCGTTCGGCGCAACCGCTGGGTGACGCTGTCCGGCTTGGCCACGCTCGCATAGCAGAAGATCTCGAAGTCAGCGTGGGAATGCCCCTCGAGCAAGGGCACGAGGTTAGAGGCCATTGAGTGGTGCTTGAAGTCGGGCGAGACATAACCAATTCGAAGGCGCCGCTCCGGCGAGCGATCGTTTGGGTGCGGTCGAATCTCATTGGCCAACGGCGCTTCGTAGCGGCGTGCATATTCGCGGTGGGCCTCGAAAATCGCCTGAATGTCGTATTCGGGCAGGAAGTGCAGGCTGTAAAGTAAATTGCTGTAGTGACAGGCGATGTCCGGGCGCAGTTCCGCGGCCTTGCGGTAATGGACAATCGTCTCGTTCAAGCGCCCCAGATCCTTCAGCGCGCCCGCCAGGTTGTTGTGAGCCTGAGCCATGTTCGGCTCGAGCTCGATGGCCCGCCGGTACGGCGCGAGTGCCGCAGCCGGGCGCTGCATCCCACGATAGGCGTTTCCCAGATTGAAGTATGCGAGCGCAAAGTTCGGATTGAGCGCAACCGCGCGCTTAAATGCGATGGAGGCCGCTTCATGCATGCCTGTTGCATCCAGCGCGGAACCGAGCCAGCCATAGGCAACGGGATCCTGTGGGGCAAGGGCAACCCACTGCTGCAAGCTATTGATTGCCTCCTGCGGCTTGCCATGAGCGAGGAGGGCGGTGCCGAGCTTTTCATGCGCCATTGCGTGCGTCGGTGCGATCTTGACGGCGGTCTCAAAACAGGCGATCGCGCGTTCCCTCTGACGCTGAGCGAGGAAGACGAGCCCCATGTTGAGGTGAGAGACGACGTTGTTCGGCTCCAGTGAGACGGCCTTTTCGAGCAGCTCGACCCCCTCGTCCGACTTGCCGCGCTGGTGCAGGAGCACGCCGAGCATCTGCAGCGCTTGGGGGGAATTCGGCGCATGCTGAAGCACTGTGCGGTAAAGCAGCTCAGCCGCATCAAGGCGCCCAGCCTGATGATGCTGCATCGCGAGCAAAGTGTTTTCGTCAAGCGTTCTGCCGTCCATGACGTTTTATGATTCCGCTGCTGCAGTGTGGTGCGTCATCTTCAGCCGAGTGATAGTAGCCAGCCGGGAAAGGGTTTCCATGGCCGGCTCTGCCTGAGTTTCGACCAGCTCCCTTGACCTGAGGCTTCACCTGGTTAGCGTTCAGCGCATGGCAGCGCCGCTGATTCTGGCCACCGGCATGATGCGGTCAGGCTCCACCTGGGGCTTCAACGTCTGCCGCCTCATCGCCCAACTCATCGCCAGGCAGTTGAAGCAGCCGTTTGCCAGCGCTTACCTCACGGCGCCGCTGGTTGAAGAGTTTGTCAGGACCAAGCTCGCCACCCTTCCCGGGCCCACTGTTCTTAAAGCGCACTGGGTGGGCCACTTGGCGCTGGGTCTCGTGGCGACGGGTCAGATCAAGTGCGTGTCGACCTACCGCGATCCGCGCGACTGCGTCGCTTCAATGTTGACTTTCTATCTGGACGAGCCGTTCCAGAAGGCAATGATGCACACCACTCAATTGCTCGAAGAGTTGTCGCTCTATCAGCAGTCAAAGCATACGCTGCTTATTCGCTACGAGGACATGATAAAGGACACACCGGGGCATGTGCGGAAAGTCGCCGACTATCTTGGCGTGCAGATTGAAGATGCCGGCATCGCCTGGATTGATTCGCACACCAACATTGAGCGCGCCAAGTCGATTGCCGCCGCACTGAAGACACGTCCGGCCGAGGCGGTAGCTTATGGAACCCATCTGGTCGACCCCGCCACCAATCTGCACGATAATCACATTTACAGCGGCAGGATTGGTCGCTGGCGCGAAGAGCTGGGTGCGGAGCAGCGAGAAGCACTCAATCGTCAGTTCGAGCCATGGTTGAGGAGCCTGGCGTACGACCTCGACTGAATGGACGCCGCCCCGGACGCCCCGCTGGAATATGGCAGCATAGGGGCCGCGAACGGCGAAATCTATCACTCCTTCAGGCTTGTCACAGGCGTATCCCCAGGATATTTTCCGCGCATGGTGATGCTGCCTGCCGGCAAGAGATTCATCTTCGTAGCAGGCGCGGAGGGATCTGGCACAACGCTGCTCCTGAGGTTCCTGAGCTCGGCCGATCGTTGCGTCAGCCTCGGCGGCAACGCGAGAAAAATTCCGCCCACGCCGCGAGCCGAACAGCTCACAGAATGGCATTCGCAGATCAACGCGGCGGCGTGGGATCGCACACTATCCCCCAGCGAAAATGAGCTGGCGCGACAGAAGTGGCTGGAGGTCCTGGCGGCGGTGGTGAATGACTTGGAGTTTGCTTCCGCCACGCACTTCTTCTTCGAAACGCTCGTTCCCGTTCGGTCTCACACGCGGGAAATTCACCCCGGACCTCTGGGACCTTGTGGACGGCATCGCGGGGGTGCGTGTCGTGGCAATCTATCGTGACCCGCGCGCCGCGTCGTACTCCGCCCTGCGCCGTAACTTTGATGACGATCTGCGGCGCCTTGCTGTGGTACATGCCGAGCATCTTACCCTGCTCGCAGCCCAGCTAAGGTGCATCGGCGCGGATCGCTACCGGCTCATCAACTACGAGCGGATGTGCCTCGATCCGCAACTGGAGTTGCCGCCGGTCGCGGACTTCTGCGGATTGTCGATGGATGAGCTGAACCGCTTCTTCGAGCACGAGAAATTCGATCCAGCTTCAAATGAGAAGTGGATCGAGAGAACGACCGAAGCCGAGCGCAAATTCCTCAATCGTTATTTCGATGAGCGCCGAGTGCGACAATGGGAGCTTGTTGCTTCCGAACTGAAACCTTTGGCAAAGCGAATGACCGCGTGAGCGGCGTGCGTGCGCATTGAAACCATCAACCGACCGGAGAACGGCCGCAACACGCCGGATACCACGAAAACTCTGGCAAGGATCGTCAAAGTCGTCGGAGGAGCGAAGTCCAAGGCGAATTAAGCGCCGTCAGATGACCGGCACGATGACCGACGAGCTCTGTGCGATGCCTGCGCCCCGTTGAGCGGGATCGCAACCGGATGAAGTCCGGCGTAAACTGCGTTTCCTGGCGCGCGTTCTACTTCGCCGACAGCTCAAACCCATGGCAAACCGACCACTGCAATTTGGTCGTCGGGAGAGGACTCTCTCCAACGATCCAAGGAACCGGGCGGCGAATACTTTCGCCGCCCGGTTCTTCTTTTTTGCGCCGTACTTCACGACACGACAACACCATACCCCCCAGAGCGTGCACAGTTAACGCCATGCAACACCACCGGTTAAGCTGTGGCGTAGGACGATGCAGAGCGGTTGCCGAATGAGAATCACCTGGCTGGCCTCCTACCCTCGCTCCGGAAACACCTGGCTGCGCTTCCTCCTCTTCAACTATTTCTGGGGTGTGCCCACGCATAGTTCACAAGTCGCCCTGCGCATCCCTGACCTTCACAAACCCCGCCGAGAATTGGCCCCCGCGCTGGACCTGGCACGCCAGGAGAACGCGGTTCATCTGTTCATCAAAACGCACCATCCGCTATCGAAGAGCCATCCGATGATCGAGCAGACAGGAGGCTTCATCTACCTGATCCGCCATCCCAAGGATGTGCTGTTGAGCCTGATGAATTACCACGGCGTTCAACCCGCTGATGCGCCAGCATATGCTCGGCAGTTCATCGATACCGGCAGCGACCCGTTCATGCCTCACTTCGGAACCTGGGACCAGCACGCCGCCAGCTGGCTCGGCTCCCGGCCCAAGCTCCTGCTTCGCTACGATCACATGAGAGCCGATCCCACAGGCGCCATGGAAGCGGTGCTCGAGTTTTTGGGCGAATCCTCATCCCCCGAACGAGTCGCTCGGGCCGTAGCCGCAAGCACCTTTGACGCCATGCGGAAAATGGAAGAATTGGAAGCGGCGGTCGATCGCGACTCAGGCCTCTTCAATCTGGGGGTTCATGCTTCGAACGCACAGAAGTTTGTCCATCGGGGCACAATCGCCGGGTCGCTGCAGGAATTGTCCCCGGAGCTCGATCGCTTGCTGGAGCAGCGCTTCGGACCCACCATCGAACGGCTTTTGCCGCCTGCCGACGCTCCACCGGTGGCGCCTGGGTCTAAGTGATGCGCGGTAGTTGCCTTCACTTTCAGCGGAACGATCTACCTTGCCGGGAACCGGCACCGCGAAGAGGATACGTTCAATGAACATCCTATCCCTGAATTTCGGACATGACGGCCTGGCCGCCGTCGTCAAGGATGGCAAGCTCGTCACCGCCATCGCCAGCGAGCGATTGACGCGTTTCAAGAAATCCCGCGGCGTCAACAGGGAGGTCGTGCAATATGTGCTCGACTATGCCGGGCTGCAATGGTCCGACATTCACCTGGTCGCCGTCCTCAACTGGTACTATGACCGTGACCGCCGCGGCGTCGAATTGTTCGATAAAGCCGCCGCTGGAGTTGACGTCATTCGCTCCGACGGACAATCGCTCCCTTTCGAAGATTTCCGACGCCTATGCCAGTCCGACAACCTGTTCAGCGGCATCTTCGCTTTCCGTTTCGGTTCTGAGACGGCGCCGTGCGTCCTGGTCGACCACCACTTTGCTCACTGCGCTTACGCCTACTATATGTCGCCCTTCGATCGGGCGGTTGTTCTTTCCGTGGACGGCTCCGACAACATCGTCGCCAACCATGCGGTGCATTATTTCGACGACGCGACCAAGGCCGCCGCTCGCCTGCGCCGCGGCATGGACTTTGACATCGGCGGATACTACACGTCCGTCTGCGACTATCTGGGCTTTTACCCGGGCCTTACCGACGCGGGGAAAATCATGGCGCTGGCTGCGTACGGCAAGCCGCCTGCCGGCGTGGAGGAGTTTTGCTGGGGCAGGGTCGACCCCGCTCAGGACGTCTTCCGAGGCGGACCGCTGATCCATACGCTCTTGCGCAACGGCGTCGGAAATGTGCCGCGTATCAAGGGCTTCCTACCGGCGCTCAAGGGTGAAGGCGGCGTTGCAGATCCCGATTGGCTGAACAAGAACGATTGGCGCAACGAGTTGAATCGGAACATCGCCGCCACCGCGCAGGCATATCTGGAGAAGTCGACCTACCTTTTCCTGGAGCGCCTCGCTCAAGCGACCCGCAACGTGACGCGCCGGTTGTGCCTCTCCGGCGGCACGATGCTGAATTGCGTCAACAACGCCAAGATCCTGCACAGCGGTTTGTTCGAAGAAGTGTTCATCGCGCCGGCGTGCGGCGACGATGGACTGGCGATCGGAGCGGCCCTCTACCTCGCCGACGTTTTCAATGCCGACCCCGGGCGCACGCTGGTTCCGCGACCCTGCACCGAACCACGCGTGCGGTACTCCTTCCGCGAAGCATTCGAGGGCGGCAGGCCCTACTCGCCGGATGAGATCCGCCAGGCCATCGAGGCGTCGGGGTCGCAGCTCGAGCAGGCGCGGGTGACCGTACGAAAGCTCGACGTTGACCAACTCCTCGACTTCACCACGGACCAGATCATCCACGACAGGATCGTCGGCTGGTTCTATCGTGGTTCCGAGCTCGGGCCCCGCGCCCTCGGACACCGCTCCCTGCTGGCCAACCCGCAGAACAAGGACATGAAGGACATCCTGAACCACCGGGTGAAGCACCGCGAGGAGTTTCGTCCGTTCGCTCCGGTCATACTTGCAGAACAAGCGGAGCAGTGGTTCGATCTCCGCGGGACCCCGTCGCCGTTCATGCTCTTCTCGGTGCGGTGCAAGAAGCCGGAGCGCATCCCTTCAGCCGTGCACATCGACGGCACCGCGCGCGTCCAGACCGTCGACCGCGAGAATAACGGCCGCTTCTACGACCTTGTGCAGGTGCTTCACGAGAAGACAGGCGTGCCGATCGTCCTCAACACCTCCTTCAACGTGCAGGGCGAGCCGATCGTGGAGTCGCCGCTCGATGCCATTCGCTGCTTTCTGGGGACGAACATCGATGTGCTCGTGCTGGGAGAATACCTGCTGGAAAAGAAGCCGGCGTGAGCTCCGCCCGCGCCCTGGGGGTGCGCCCAGGAGTGGCGGTCGAGCGCTCTCGATCTGCCGGTACCGGCGAAGTGCTCGTCGCGCTGCGCGACGATCGCCAGTTGGGCGGATTCGCGGAGGTATGAGATGATCCACCGGGACGAGCAGGAGTGGGTCGCGCTGCTCCGCACTCCCCTCAATAACGACAGCATCTGTTTCGTTTCGACCTCCCAAGCGGGTGGCGTTGCCGCTTTCGTGGGCATGACGCGGGCGGAGCGAAACAATCAGGGGCAGGACCTCCTCGCCCTCGACTACGACGCGTATTCCGAGATGGCGTTTGAGCAGATGAAGAGGCTCTCAGCGGAGGCTCGTACCCGCTGGCCGATCCTGAAGCTCGCGCTGCTGCATCGCCTGGGCCGTGTCGGCCTGGGTGAAGCGTCGGTGTCGATCGCGGTATCAACGCCGCACCGCGCCGACGCGTTCGAGGCGTGCCGGTGGCTCATCGACACGCTCAAGGCGCAGGTACCGATCTGGAAGAAGGAGATCTGGGACGACGGCAGCGAAACCTGGGTTCACCCGCCTCCGAACCCGGATCCTCGCAACGACGGTTGAGCGAGATGGAGTTCGCGATCAATTATTCCCCGCAGGCGACTGAGCTATTCTCAACCGGCAAGATCAAGCGGGACCCCTTCCATCACCCTTGATCGACGGCTTTTTCTGCGCCGCGCCGCTTCCCCTATAATCCCGCCATGTCCTTCAACATCGTGCAGATCCTCTACTGGCTTGCGCTCTCCACCTGGTTCGGCGGCGTGTTGTTCATCGCAGTAGCGGCCCCGATCATCTTTCGCACCGTGCGCGACAGTAATCCAATCCTGCCCACGGTATTGAGCGTCAACCTCGAGGGCCAGCACGGAACCCTCCTCGCCGGCTCGATCGTCGCCAACCTCCTCTGGATGCTCACGAGGATTGAGCTGGTGTGTGCGGCGGTGCTGCTGGTGACGATCGCGGCCCAGTGGTTCATCATCGATCTAAGCCGGTTCCTTTTCCCTTCCATCCTGCGGACTGCGATGTATCTGGCCGCGGTGGGGATCGTTCTCTACAACTGGCGCGTGCTCTGGCCGAGAATTGACCGGTATCGCCAGGAATACATCGAGCATGCCGACGAGCCGGAGGTGGCCAACGCCGCAAAAGAGCAGTTCGATCGATATCACCAGGAAAGCGTGACGCTGCTGAGCGTCGTGCTTTTCCTTCTTCTGGGCATGGTCCTCTTCAGCGCGGGCCTGACCCCCGGCCACACCATTACTTTCAATCGGTAGGCTCAAAATGCCCCGTGCGCCGTCCCAAAAGTTTCTCTTGCGCAAGGCCCGCGTTGCAGCAGTGCTGCCGATCCTGAAGCGCACCTACCCCCAGGCGAAGTGCAGCCTGGATTTCAAAACCCCGCTCCAGTTGCTCGTCGCCACGATTCTCTCCGCTCAGTGCACCGACGAGCGCGTCAACATCGTCACCAGGGACCTGTTCAGGAAGTATTGCTCGGCGGGTGAGTACGCCAGAGTGCGGCAGGAAGCGCTGGAGCGCGACATCCAATCGACAGGTTTCTTCCGCAACAAGGCAAAGAGCCTGCGCGGAATGGGCGCCGCACTCCTCGAGCACCACGGCGGCAAGGTGCCGGAGACGATGGAAGAACTGACCCAGCTTCCCGGCGTCGGGCGCAAGACCGCGAACGTCGTCCTGGGAAACGCCTTTGCAAAGAACGTCGGCATCACCGTCGACACGCATGTCACCCGCGTGAGCAACCGGCTGGACCTTACGGACCATGTGGTAGACGCGGTCAAAATCGAGCAGGACCTGATGCTGCTGGTGCCGCAGGAAGACTGGGCATTATGGTCGCACCTTCTCATTCATCATGGTCGGGCCCTGTGCACCGCCCGCAAGCCGAAGTGCACCGAGTGTCCGCTGCTCGCTCATTGTCCCGCCGGAGCGAAATTCATCCGGGCAGGGACCGATTCGCTCGGTAGCGCCAAGAAGCCGTAATGACGCAATCGACCCCTGATGCGCAGGCAGGGAATCGGGCAGCGCGAGAATGGGGCAGCTATGAACCAGCCATCACTCGTTGAATTGACCCGCGCAGTCATGAGCCACCGCGATGAACGCGACTGGGCACAATTCCACACGCCCAGAGAGCTCGCGATTTCCCTCTGCGTCGAGGCAGCCGAATTGTTGGCGCTCATGCAATGGAAGCAGGGGAAACAACTGGAAGAGACCCTCACGGCCAAAGACGGGAAACTCAGGGACGAGCTTGCGGACGTGCTTCACTCGTTGCTGCTGCTGGCGAACAATCTCAAGATCGACTTGGGCACCGCGCTCCCCGAGAAGCTGAAGAAGGACGCCGCCAAGTACCCGGTGCACAAAGCGAAGGGGAAGAGCTCGAAATACAACGAGTTGTGACGGCCCAGCTAATCCTTGTCCTTGCCGACCAGAATCGTGCCCTTCATGCGCGGGTGATATTTGCAGTGGTAGCGAAACTTCCCCTTCTTCTCGAAGGTGTGTTTGAAGCTTTGGCCGCTGGAGAGGACGCCGGAGTCAAACGAATTGTCATCGGCGGTGACGGTGCGATCGCCGTCGTCATCGTTTTTCCATACCACCGTGTCGCCGGGCTCGATGCTGATGCTCTCGGGCTGGTACTTCAAGTCCTTGATCGACACTCGCTTCTCCGCGCCTTCCTTCGCATTGGCCCTTCCGACGGGCGAGCCCACTGCGGCCAGCAGCCAGAGCATGGTGAGCCAAACTGCCGCTCTCATAAGCACTCCGAAACTATAGACACGCCGTTCTTTTACGCGTCGTCCCGGCAGTATGCTCGCGGCCGCACATGCCTGAGGGTACAAATCGTCCAACGCCGGTAAATGCGTGCGAATTCGATGCCTGAAAAGATCATCCGAGACCCCGTGCACGATGTCATCGCCTTCCGCACCGAGCGGCCGGCCGACGGGCTGCTGTTTCATCTGCTCAACTCGGTCGAGTTTCAGCGCCTCCGGCGCATCCGCCAACTGGGAATGGCCAGCCTCGCTTACCCCGGCGCTGACCACTCGCGCTACAGCCATAGTCTAGGGGTGATGGAAACCGCGCGGAAGATCCTCAACCGTCTGCGCCAGTCGGTGCGTATCGACGAAGGCCAGGAAACGACCTGCCTCGTCTCCTGCCTGCTGCACGACCTCGGCCACGGGCCCTTCAGCCATGTCTTCGAGCGCGTGAGCGACGTCGATCACGAAAAGCTCACCCGGCGGATCGTTCAGGATCCCAGCAGCGAAGTGCATCGCCGGCTCGTCGAGCATGATCCCCAGCTCCCGCGCCTCGTCTGCGACTTTCTCTCGCGCCAGCCGCAGCGCTCATTCCTTCACGACATCCTCTCCAGTCAGCTCGACGCCGACCGCTTCGATTATCTCCTGCGCGACAACCTGATGACCGGGAGCCGTTATGGCGACTACGACCTCAACTGGCTCCTGCACGCGCTGACCATCGATGAGACCACCGATCGTTTGGCGGTCACGTGGAAGGGAATCAGCGCGGTCGAGGCGTACCTGCAGTCGCGCTACCACATGTATCGCAACGTCTATTTTCACAAGGTAGTCCGCAGCGCCGAAGGGATGGTGCGCCTCGCGCTGCAGCGGGCGAAGCGGCTTGCGGTACAGGAACGGCTTCCCTGGCCGCCGCGCGAGCATCTCGTCTATAAGGCTCTCACCGGCCAGCGGCTCAGCATCGCCGAGTTCACCGACCTGGATGATGTCTCGGTCCTCCATTGCTTCAAGCTCTGGAGCACCGCCGATGATGCGCCGCTCGCGGCGCTCTGTCACGGCGTCCTGTTCCGCCGGGTGTACAAGACTATCGATCTCACACACCTTCACGACTTGGAAAAACTGCGCGCGGTTGTTTCGCAAGCCGAAGCTGCAGTGTCGTCGGCGGGGGGAGACCCCGCATATGACCTGTTTTATGACGAGCCATCCGACACCCCTTACGAAACCTACAAGCCCGACGAGGCAGGCGGTGCGGATGAGATCCTGCTCCGAACCGCTTCGGGCGCTCTGACTTCATTCGCGAAGCTGTCGCCCCTTACGCAGTCCCTGAATCGCCAACTGATGTTCCGCAGGATTCACGTCAGTGCGGCTCTATTGCCGACGGTGGCGGCGACGGTAGGGCGGCTGGAATAACTCATTCCAAACGGTCCGCCAGCGATACACCCCGATGCATCGATCCGCCAACAAAAGCAGCCAAAGTTGCTCCACCATCCCCCTCATCCGCGTTCATCGTCGTCCATCCGGCTGACAATGCTTCCGCTTCGCCCCTTGCGTCGACCGGGTCCATCCTTTTATCGTCCTCTGTGTCTAACCGGTGGCAGTTCCCTCGGTTGGCCGCCTCTGGGCATGCGCGCCCGCGACGCCAACCACAGAACCGCCAAGGAGGTACGCGTGCACGGTGCCCGATTCAGACTTGCTCCAGCCGTCATTTCCGCTGCGCTGCTGGCCGCTGTGACGGGATGTCAGGACGCTCCCGGTCCGCCGCGCGTGCCGGTCCCCAGTGAGCCCGGCCGATCGATGAGCCGCGACGAAGTCCGCCCGCTCCCCGAGCAGTATCGCGACGACCTGCCTCCTCCACCTTTCAACGACGTTCCGCTGGTTTCGCAGCACACACCCGAGCAGCGCGCGTTCGTCGATGCCTACAACCATGTCGGCCGCCCGCGCATCGTCGTCTTCGTCAACCGCACGCTCGAAGGCGAGTTGATGCCGGTGAATCGCGATGATCCCATCGCCAGCATCGAACATAGCCGGCGGACCAACGCCGCTGTCTCCGTCGACCGCCGTCAGACCAATTCCCGCGACCGCGACTACAACGAAGACCGCACCGATCGCAGCGACCGCTTCGAGACCAGGGGGCCCGCCGAGTATCGCGAAACCACCGACGTCTATCTTCATCGCGGCCAATACGATGAAGTCTCGGCCCGCAGTCTCGACTACGAAGCCGTTGAAAATATCCTCACCGACTGGATCTCCGCCGATGGAAAAGTGGAAGTGATATCTCCCACGATGGCTCGCCACCGGCTCAGTGATGATCAGGTAAAGGATGTGCAGTCCGGCAAGCCGCGCGCCATGAGCGAGATGGCCCGCCAGCTCGACGCGGATGTCCTGGTTCAGGTGCAGGCTCGCCCGACGCGGCAGACGGAGCAGGGCCTCGAGGTCCGCCTGATCGCCGAAGCGATGAACATCAAGGGCGGACAGTCCATCGGCCGAGCCGTGTTGGATGTGCCGCCGCCGCTCGATAAGCCAGAGATCAACAAGTACACGCGCTTCCTCGCCCGCAAGCTGATGGATGGAATGCTCGCGACGTGGCAGGGATCCGCCGAGTCCAGCACGGCCCAGCCCGAAAGCGAGTCCGGCCCCCGTCGCGAAACGCAGCCGGCCACCACGCCGGCCACTCGCCGCGACACCACCGCGCCGCGCACTGACTCGTTCGGCCCGCGCACCGACGGAGTGAAAGAATCCATCGAGGTCCCCGACCCAACCGATGCCGCCAACCCAGCCGCCGACGCACAGCCCAATTCCGCGAAGTCAGACTCAGGCTCCGACGCCGCCGCTGCTGCCGCCGGCGCCGAGATGCGGGCCAATCCCGTTGAGGTTCCGATCGCGCCGCCCGAAAAACCGCTCCCGCCCTCCCGTAATCCCGCGCCGCCCGCCGAGAAACCGCCGACGCCTCCCGAGGTTCCGATGCCCGCGCCGGACAAGGGCGATGCCATCCCCGTCCCCGCGCCGCCTCCCACCACTCAGGAGCGACCCATCCCGCAGCCCGAGAAGCCCGCGCCCCCCGCAACCCAGGAAACCCCGCAGCGCCCCGGCCCCGGCCAGGAGACTGCGACCACCAACGAAAGCGAAGTCCCCTCCGCCCGCGGCTTCCAGCAACCCGATCCCGGGAGATGATCATTGCAATACGATTATCGACGTGACCTCTACCGTAGCACGGGCGTCCCGCCCGTGCCCAAGCGTCCAACACTTGCGGCTCGCCCTCAATCCCCGCAACACCGAAATGAGATAACCATGCGACACCTCCTCATCCTCTCCTTCCTCACCCTCCTCGTCGGCTGCGGCGTCAAGCCACCCATGGAAGGCCGCCGCGATCCCTACGGCCACACCCAGATCCACTTCGCCGACCGCGACCTGCGCAACCACACCGCGATCGACACGCCCATCGTCACGCGCGACGACTCCGGCAACCTCCTGCACGTCACCGTCCCCATCCGCGCCACCACCGACCTGCGCCTCTACGTCGAGTACCGCGTCACCTTCTTCGACGCCAACGGCCAGCCCCTTCCCAGCACCACCTGGTTCCCCAAAACCCTCGAGCCCAATATCCCCGACCGCATCCAGGTCAACAGCGTCTCCCCCCAGGCAAAGGATTTCCAAATCGACTTCCGCTACGCCACCTGATCACCACCCACAACCGCGACCGCAACTGCACGCGCCCACGCCGACTGGCATGAGCCAGCCCCGCAATCCATCCCAATCGTCTTCCGCGTTGATCGATTCGCTCTTTTAAGCCCAAAACCCCATCTTCCCGCCATCGCGTCCCCATTCCTCCCCCATCGACTCCCCATCGATTCGCCATCGCAATCCCATCGATCTCCCATCCCCAACCCACTCCCTCTCCACCCACCCCCCGCGCCGATCCCATTCCGACTCCGCCGCGTCCCATTTCCATCCCACCCACCATCCGCCGCCCCTCCGCGGATTTCCAATTCAAAACGTAAGCGCATCAGCGAACGCGGCCCGAACAAAACTGATTTGCATCCCCGCGCCGCGCTCGCCCCAACCGCCGCCGGCCAACCCTCGCACAACGTCCGCCATCGTCGTCCCGCCCCTTCACACCCTCCGCTCAACGAGAGCGACCACCGGCCCATCACCGGCGATCGACGACAACGCCGCTCAACCCCGCTCACCTTGAAACACCACTCCCCGCCCCTATACTGACCCCTCGATCCCACCCCGGGCGTGTACCCAAGTGGCCAACGGGGTCAGACTGTAAATCTGATGGCTTATGCCTTCGCAGGTTCGAATCCTGCCGCGCCCACTGATGGCATTTCGCACGTGCCCGCACCGTCGGGCACGTTTTCGTTAGTGGCTGTCCCACCTGCGGTTGTCACTTCACGCGCGCAAACCGGTGCGGACGCGCTGCGACGGCAAACGTGCGCCTGCTGCACCGGATTCTGCACCGCTTTTTGCACCGCCTTCGTCCTGGGTCAGCCCGGCCGCGCGCGCGAAATGATCGTCGGTGGTCTGCAGGTAGTGATTCCGCGCCACAACCTTACCGTTGCCTATCCATGTACAAACCACGTGCTCAGGCCACCGCTCGGGCTGAGAAGGATGCCATCGTCGAAGCCGCTAAGGAGAGAGAACTGGTTCGCCAGGCCGCTCGCCGGAAGTGGATTGGGGAATGGGCTGGTCTGATATTGCGGCGTCCCGATCGGAATGCCGTCTCGGCCATTCCCTGACGAATCATCAGCCACTGTCAACGCTTACCGATCAGACACCGCTGCACCATTGTTGGTCTCGAATCGGTAGTAGCGGCTCGTGGCGGCATTCGCAGAAGAAATGATCGACAACACGACTACAGCCCAGCCGAAGCATGCGCAGTTCTTTTGCAGCATGAGGACTCCTGGATTTGAGTTAGTACAGCCCGTTCGCCCCAATGGAGTAATGCCCGTGCGGTGAATGCTACCCAGAATTCACAGGCAGGCAAATCCTTCGTGCGGACGCGCCGCGGGCTGTTCGCACTCTGACACCCCAGCAACGAGCCTGACGATGCCCATCCGGTTGAACTGATCATGGAGGGCGCAATGCAAAAGAGCCGCAGCGAAAAGAGCCGCAGCGAAACTGGTGATCAGCTGCCCACCGAGATATGATGATGTCCAGTGCTTCGTCACGGCATTTCGTTCGGGGCCGTCCAGAGGGTGGGGGTTCTGTCGCACTCCGGATCAATCCCGGCCAGGAGCCGATTGACCTTGCCGGTAAGTCACACATGGAAAAATTGTTTTTCCAAAAACCAATCCTCAACTCGCCATATGCGTATCCCGCTTCCTATTGGGAACTTGACGAAAGCGGCCAACCCACCAATCGGATCATTGAAAAACGCCGGCGCGCAGAGTTCATCACCCCAATCAGAGCGCCGAGCGCTCTTGGCCGGGTTTCAGGTTCACATCTCCAAGCCGGTCGATCCGCACGATTGGGTCGCTGTCGTGGCGAGTTTGGCGCAACGGAAGTAGCCCGACTCAAGAGCTTGCAATGCAGGAATGTAAGCGAGGGGTGCCCTACCAGATCAACCTCGAAGCGTGCAGAAAGGCCGTAATGACACGAGAACCACTGGTCGAGGATATTCAGGATTATGCTTTGAACATCGTGGACACGGTGCGTGAGCCGCTGTTGATCCTCGACACCACGCTGCGCGTCCGCTCTGCCAACCGCGCCTTCTACCAGACATTTCAGGTCTCGCCCGAAGAGACCGTTGACCGGCTGATCTATGAGCTGGGCAACGGCCAGTGGGATATCCCGGACCTGCGCACGCTCCTGGAGGATATTGTCCCCAAGAGTTCGGTCTTCAACGACTTTGAGCTTGAGCACACCTTCCCGGTGATCGGGCGGCGGGTGATGCTGCTCAACGCCCGCAAGCTTCAGGCGGGCCAGCACGGGGAGCTGCTGGTGCTGGCGATGGAAGACGTGACTGCGCGCAAGCGCGCGGAAGAAGAGTTGCTCAAGGCCGGCGCGTTGCAGAACGCTATTTTCAACAGCGCCAATTTCTCAAGCATCGCAACCGATGAAAAAGGCGTCATCCAAATCTTCAATGTCGGCGCTGAACGCATGCTCGGCTATACGGCCGCTGAAGTGATGAACAAGATCACCCCGGCCGACATTTCCGATCCGCAGGAGGTGATTGCGCGTGCCGCTGCGTTGAGCCTGGAACTCGCCACCCCGATCACGCCGGGCTTCGAGGCGCTGGTCTTCAAGGCCGCACGCGGGATCGAGGACATTTACGAACTGACTTACATTCGCAAGGACGGCAGTCGTTTCCCGGCAGTCGTCTCGGTCACGGCGCTGCGCGATGATCAAAACGCCATCATCGGTTATCTGTTGATCGGCACTGACAATACCGCTCGCAAGCAGGCGGAAGAGGCGTTGCTCAAAGCAGGCGCCTTGCAGAGCGCGATTTTCAACAGCGCCAACTTCTCAAGCATCGCCACCGACGAAAAGGGCGTCATTCAGATCTTCAACGTCGGCGCCGAGCGGATGCTTGGCTACACCGGCGCCGAAGTGATGAACAAGATCACCCCGGCAGATATCTCCGATCCGCAGGAGGTGGTCGCGCGCGCTAAAGCTTTGAGCGTCGAGATCGGAACAACCATCACGCCTGGGTTTGAGGCGCTGGTGTTCAAGGCCGCACGCGGGATCGAAGACATTTACGAACTGACTTACATTCGCAAGGACGGCAGTCGTTTCCCGGCAGTCGTGTCGGTTACGGCGCTGCGCGACGCCCAAGGCGGAATCATCGGTTATCTGTTGATCGGCACGGACAACACCGCGCGTCAACAGGTCGAAGCCGAACGAATGCTGCTCGATCAGCGCGTGCGCGATCAGCAGTTCTATACGCGCTCGCTGATTGAATCGAACATCGACGCCCTGATCACCACCGACCCGCGCGGCATCATCACCGACGTGAACAAACAGATGGAGGCGCTGACCGGATGCACGCGCGACGAGCTGATCGGCGCGCCGTTCAAGGATTACTTTACCAACCCGGAAAGAGCGGAGGCGGGCATCAAGCTGGTGCTCGGCGAAGGCAAGGTCACCGACTATGAGCTGACCGCGCGCGCCAGGGACGGGAAGGAAACAGTGGTGTCCTACAATGCGTCCACCTTTCACGACCGAGACCGGAAACTGCGGGGCGTATTTGCCGCCGCTCGCGATGTCACCGAACGCAAACGTTATGAGCAATCATTGCAGCAAGCCAACCGCGCCAAGAGCGTCTTCCTGGCCAACATGTCCCACGAAATCCGCACGCCGATGAACGCCATCCTCGGGTTCTCCCAGCTCATGCTTCGCGATCAGGACCTCACTTCGCAACAATGCCAGTACCTGGGAACCATCAATCGCAGCGGTGAGCATCTACTCGCCCTGATCAACGACATTCTGGAAATGTCCAAGATCGAGGCGGGCCGCACGACTCTCAACCCCTCCACGTTTGACCTGCCCGCGCTGCTGAACGACTTGGAGATGATGTTCCGCGTACGTACGAATGAGAAGAAGTTGTCCTTTTCCGTGGAACTGATCGGTGACGACGTTCCGCAATACATCGTGGCGGACATCAACAAGCTCCGTCAGGTCTTCATCAACGTGCTGGGCAACGCCGTGAAATTCACCGAACAGGGCGGCGTCGGTGTGCGCGTGCTCGCGGACCGCAAGGGCGCTAAGGGGCCTTCTCTGCGGGTTGAGATCGAGGACACCGGCCCGGGGATTTCGCAGGACGAGCAGGACAGGTTGTTCCGCCATTTCGAGCAGACCAAGAGCGGGCAACAAACGGGAACCGGAACGGGGCTGGGACTGGCCATCAGTCGCGAGTTTGTTCGACTGATGGGAGGTGACATCATGCTGAACAGCCAGGTTGGCAAAGGCAGCATCTTCGTCATTGATCTGCCTTTGAAAGAGGGTGAGGCCGAGGGGGTTCAAGCGAAAGAAAAGCCTCGGCATGTCCTGCGGCTCCAACCCGGGCAGGCTGCGTGCCGCGTGCTCATTGCCGACGACATCGAGGATAACCGCCAACTGCTCGCCCAACTTCTGGCCCCGGTCGGTTTCGAGGTGCGCCTCGCGACCAACGGAGCGGAAGCCGTGAAGCAGTTTGAGGAATGGCGCCCCTGTCTGATCCTGATGGATTTCCGCATGCCGGTGATGGACGGCCACGAGGCGATCCGGCGCATCCGCGCCATGCCCGGCGGCAAGGAACCCAAGATTATCGCCGTGACGGCCAGCGCGATGGACGACAACCGCCAGGATCTGATGGAAGTCGGCGCCGACGATTTTATCGGCAAGCCTTTCAGGGAAGCGGAGCTGTTCCACAAGATTCATACCCACGTGGGCGTGGAATACGAATACGCTGACGCCTCAGCAGCCGCGCCCCGGGAGGAAGCGGCCGAGCTCACTCCCGAGTCGCTGGCGGGCTTGCCGCCGCAGCTTATCGACCCGATGCGCGAAGCCGTCGTCACGGCGGATCTTGACCAGTTGCTCGCGAGAATTCAGGAGGTCGAAGCCCGCGATCCGCGCATCGCTCAGGGACTGCGCCGCCTCGCCGAAGGCTTCCAATACCAGAAACTGCTCGACCTCTTCAGCGCAGGAGCCCCGATTGAATCCGGCAAGGCCTGACTTATGCCGCCAACAGCGGAGTATCCTTCACCCGCGCCCATCTGCGCCGCAGATCAGCATGGAACAAAAAGCCAGCGCGAGTTGTTAAGATCCACGGGGCTATGGAAACCGCGCGTTAAGCGTTTGGGGGTGAATGAAGGAGGTCGTTATGAAGTCCGTCATCAGCGTTATGTTGTTAGGCATTGGAGTCCTGGTTGCGCAGCCGGCTTTCGCGGCTGAGCGGCCCGCAGCCAGTCCGGCGCAACCCGCGCAGCCCGCCGAGAAGAGTCTTTACGAGCGGCTGGGCGGAGTCTTTGCCATCGCGGCGGTGGTCGATCACTTCAGCGACGCGGTGGTAAACAACCCGATCGTTGGAAAGACTTCGAACAACCCAGTCCTGCGGGAGTGGCACACGAAGAACCTGGACCGATTGCCGGGCCTCAAGTTCATGCGAACCCTGTGGGTCTGCCAGGTTACGGGCGGGCCGTTCAAGTTCTCGCCAACAAAGCCGGGAAAGACTGAGTTGGGCCTTGAGGAGGCACACCGTGATCTCCATATCTCGCCGGAAGAATTTGACGAGGTCGCGGCGGAGCTTGGGCGCAGCCTTGACTTTGCCAAGGTGCCCGAGCGCGAGAAGGGAGAAGTCCTCGCCGCCTTCGCAGCGCACAAGGACGAGGTAACGGCTGGCTACAAGGCGAAGTGATTGCCGACAGGGCTCGCACTTTCGCGTAATTCTGGATGTCCAGCGTCCCCCGTTATCACGGAACGGATCAAATCGGGTGACGTTTCGGATATCGCGGGGCGTCCAATCACATGGTCTGGATGTGCTTTTCATCCAAGATCGGCTGGCCGGAGCGAGCAGGACCGTTTCGCGGGAGGTGAATGGCGAAGGCGGTGCCTTCCGCTTCGGTGGAGGTGACGTCGATCCGCCCGCCGTGGGAACGAGCCACCTCGCGGGCAATGTAAAGGCCCAGCCCGATGCTGCCCGGGCGGTTTTTCTTCGGGTGCTCGGCGCTGGAGCCGCGGATCAGCGGCTCGAAAATCCGCGGCAGCTCGCCCGGCGGGATCGGCGGACCGCCATTATGAACCACGATGACCAACTCAGACGGTTCTCCGCTGACCTTCAGATCGACCGGAACATTGGCGGCCCCGTGTTGAACCGCGTTGCCGATCAGATTGGAGACGGCCTGGCGGAGGCGGTCGGCATCCCAGTTGCCCGTCAAGTCGCCGGTGGCTGCGAATCGGATGACCCGATCCGGGTGGGCGGTGCGGAATTCGTCATACACCTCGCGGCAGAGTTTGCCTGCGTCCATCGGCGCGGGGTCAACCGGCATTCCCGCGCCCAGCCGGGTGCGGGTGTAGTCCAGAAGGTCGCCGATCATCCGGGCCATCACCGAGGCGTTGAGCGAAATCTGCGAGGCCACCTGGGATGATTCGGAGTCCGGCTTGCTCAACCGTGGAAGCAACGAAGCCGACATCGCAATCGAGTTGAGCGGATTGCGCAGGTCGTGACTCAGAATCGCCAGGAACAGATTGCGGGATTGCTCGACCCGTTGTGTGTAACAGCTCACCGCCTTGGCCAGCGACTGGTCGATCGATTCATTGAACCGGGTGAGATCACTCACGTCGCGCTCGTGGGGTTCGGGCGCGCTTTCATGCCAAAGCTGTAGAACGCTCGCGCGCAACGCCCGGTACTCGGAGACGACTTCCAGCAGATCAAATCCCGAACCCAGCCTGCCCACGGCATGAAGCTCGGACGCCCCGTTGAGCCCCTCCCCGCCCTCGCCAGCGCCGTCGCGACGATGGCCCTTGGATTTAGCGGACCGCTCGGCGGCGCTCTGCGCGGATTTCATGTCATCCGCGGTGGCCACGAGGATGGCGCCGGATGGTCACGCAGCGCCAGCGCGTTCATCTTCGCCGCCGGCGTGATGCTGCGGGCGAAGACTTCCCACTCCACCAGAATGGGTTCGATGTTGGCGAGAATGAAATCGGCAAGTCGCATCAGCGGCGTCGATCGCGCGACATTCTACCGTACCCCCCCCCCGGCAAATCAAAGGCCAGGCATGGGCGCGTGATGGCCGATACTCTTTGTATATCATGCGAGCCCTCTCCATCCGCCAGCCCTACGCCGAGTTGATCCTGCGGGGGATCAAAACCATCGAGTACCGCTCGCGCCCAACCAAGATCATCGGGGAACGCTTCTACATCTACGCCGCGGGATAATGCCGCTTCACTTGCGCGGCGCGGGGGAGCGATGGGTTAGACGCCGGCGCACCTGGGCGGCGGTGAGGTAGGGTTTACGCGCGTTTTTCCGGGTTGCAGCGCGCAGATCGCGCAGGTCGCGGGCATCCTCCAGCGCCTCGTTGATGCGATTGAAATCCTCGACCGTGAGCACAACGAACTCGGCTTTGCCGTGCTTGCGCAGGTATTCGGGTTTCACCTTCAACATGGCGGTTTCCTCTTAATAGGCGCCCGAGCGGTGGGCGATGCGCTCGATCGAGATCGTGTCGCCCATCACATTGAACAGCACGCGCCAATCCCCGACACGAAGGCGGTATTCCGGAGAATAGTGGGTCAACCGTTTCACGTCGCCGGCCAGGTTGTTCGTGAGCCGGTTGATTTTCGCCTGAAGACGCCGGGCCACGTCGGGCGACATCTTCTCCAGCTGCCTGACAACCGACTGCGCATATCGTAGCCGGTAGGTCATCCTCGGCTCAAGTTTACACGCGTGGGCTGATTTGGTCGATACGAGCCAACATGCGTGCCCTCTCCATCCGCCAGCCCTACGCCGAGTTGATCCTCCGGGGGATCAAGACGATCGAGTATCGCACGCGGCCGACCTACATCATCGGAGAACGATTCCACATCTACGCGCCGCTGAAGAAGGCGTCAGTCTTCCGGAAGATTTGGTCGCGCGACTTAGGCACGTCGGGCGACGCGCTGCCAGAGTGGATGATCGAACTGGCGGAGCAGGTGGGAATGATCGAGCCCGGCGCACTGCTGCCGACGGGTGTGATCGTGGGATCGGCGATCATCGAGAAGGTGGTCAAATGCGAGGCACGCAGGCACGAAGGCACTGAGGCACGAAGGGAGGAGCGAGGCGGAAGGGAAGAAGTGAATTCACTTGTCCCTCATCCCTCTTCCACCACTTCGTGCCTTCGTGCCTTCTTGCCTGTATGAGTGGCACCTGACGGATGTCGCACGCATCGGGCGGTCATCCGCAGCTCCGCCGCGACGGTGGCCCAGGCGTTGGATTGCCTGGATGGCAAGGCGTATCTCATCCTTGACATGAATCTTCCCGACGGGGTCGGGCTGACCGTTTTGCAAAAGGCCCGGATCGAAAACCCTGCGATCAAAACGGTGGTGTACAGCGGGACCGACGATGCTGCCCTGATGGACGCCGTCGCCGAACACCACCCCGATCATGTCTTTCGCAAGCCGGTGATGATGGGAGAGATTATCGGCTGGCTTGACGCACAGAGCCGGCCGCCGGACGACACGTCACCGCAACCACGAAATGATGGCGATGATCAGCAGAACCAGTAACACCGAGATAAGAAAGATGTTCTTTCCGCGGCGGCTGGCGCGCTCGGATCGTTCGTCAGGCATGGCGGGCTGAACCTCCGACGGCTAACGGACGGAATTTTTAGGAAGAGTCAACCGAATTGTGGTGCCGACGGTCACGCCGGATTCCACCGTCAGCTCCGCCTCCAGCAATTTTGCCGCCTGCCAGGCGACCGCCAGCCCCAGCCCGACGCCCGGCTGGCCGTGCGTCTCGCCGCGGACGAACTCGCCGAACAGCGTTTCCCGATGTTCCGGCGCGATGCCCGGTCCCTCGTCGGCCACAGCAAGCGACCACTCGTCGTCGGTCTGGGCGGCGGCAATCGTGACCGTGCCGTACTCGCTGTACTTCACGGCGTTGCTCACCAGGTTCTGGAGAATCAGCGCCAGCATCCGTCGGTCGCTGTTGACCGTCGCGCCTTCGGGCACGAGCACCGCCAGCTTGATCCCCTTCGCTTCGGCAGCCGGCGCGAACTGCGCTACCACATTCGTGATCGTTTTCAGCAGTTTGACCGGCTCGCGTCGTATCTCGACGTTGCCCTTGTGCAGCCGCACGGCTTGCAGCAGCCGCTCCATGCCCTCGACGGTGTCCACGATCGACCGTTGGGCGGACCGCACCTGCGCCACGTCCTCGGCGTATTCCGGCACGTCGGCCAGTTTTGTCGTCAGGACTTCCACCACCAGGGAGATGTGATTGAGTTGATTGCGCAGGTCGTGAGACAGGAACGCCATGAACTTCGCCTCGGCGGCGGCGGCGGCGCGAAGCTGGTCGCGCTGATGGTTGACGAACGCCGACACACCCTGTTGCAGCACCGCGTCGATGCCCATGCCCAGCGCGATGTCCTCGCTCGTGCTGGTGCGCCGTCCCAGCGCCGCTTCGATATCCTCGACGACGACCCGCCGGAGCAGGCGGTACTCGATGATGACCTCTTCGACGTTGTACCCCTCGTGAAAGCGCTCCGCGCCGTGGGCGCCGGCTTGGCCGATCAGGGATCGCGTATCCTCCGGCATTTCCGATGCCAGAGCGTCGGCGAGTTTCGCCAACGTCTGCGGAACGTGGTCGCGCACCTGGGCGAGGGTGAGGCTGTCCGCCGCGGGCAGGACCTCGCGCACCAGGGCTTCCCACCGCGCGATGATCTGGTCCGCGCGTTGGCGCAGCGCATCGGCCAGCGGCTGGAATGACCGGGTCTCCAGCAGGTCGGATACCGGATTGCTTCCATGCGACTTCGCCAAAGGTCTCCTCTTGATCTTGATTGTAACTGACTCCGCCTGCCGATGCACGACTCCGTCACCAGCGCATGCCGGAGAAGCTACCCCAGTCGGCGCCGACGCGCCCGAAGCGGAAAGTCCCGGAGCTCACCCCGAGTCCCTGGCGGACTGGCCGGCGGACTTGATCGACCCGATGCGCGACGCCGTGATCACCGCCGATCTGGACCAGTTGCTGGCCAGAATTCAGGATGCAGAGGCCCGCGACCCCGCGGTTGCGCGTGGGCTGCGCAGGCTGGCCGAGGGGTTCCAATATCAGAAACTGCTCGATTTATTCAGCGCGCCCACCGCGCGTTGATTCATGCAAGGAGGGCTTTGAAGAACGTGGCTTGGGCGGCTCGCCCGAGCGGAATTGCAACAGAATAGCTCGGGCGAGACGCCCAAGCCACGAGTTGACCAAGGTTCTTATAATCATATGCCAAATAGCGCAGTGGAGGCGGGGCCCTGCTGGGGGCCAGGGGTGGGAGCGTAGTCTTGCTGCGCTTCAAGCTATGCCGCGGCCGACGTCCTGCGTGCACCCGCGGTCGCTCGGCGCGGAAGGCGTGCTGTGAAGACGGTTCCGGCCTCGGCAGAGGATGTTACGTCGAGGCCGCCGCCGTGACCGGTCACGACCTCGCGGGCGATGTACAAGCCCAACCCGATGCTGCCGGGCCGCCTTTGCTTTTGAGATTCCGCTGACGCGACGCGAACCAGCGGGTCGAAGATCGTCGACAACGCGTCCGCCGGGATCGGAGTCCCCTCATTACGGACTGCCAGGATGATCTGGTCACCTGCGCCCCTGACCGAAAGTTCGACAGGGCGTGTTGCCAGGCCATGCTGCATCGCGTTTCCGAGCAGGTTGGAGACCACCTGGCGCAGCCGGGCCGCATCCCATTCTCCCGTGAGATCGCCTTCCGCCTCAAAGCGCAGCGGACGGTCTGGATGAGCAGTCCGAGTCTCGTCAACCACTTCCTGGCAAAGACGTCCCAAGTCCATCGCGGCAGGCGAGAGCGGCATCGCGGCGTCCAGCCCGGCCCCGGTAAAATCCAGCAGATCGCTGATCATTCGCGCCATCGCCGCGGCGCTCGCGGTGATCCCCGAGGCAATCGCGGATGATTCGGCATCGAGCTGACTGCCTAAGGAAAGCACCTGCGCGGACATCATCATCGAGTTCAGCGGATTGCGAAGATCGTGACCCAGAATCGCAAGAAACATCTGCCGTGAGCGATCGACCCGCTCCGTGTAACTGCGGACCGCCTCGGTAAGCGATTGATCGATGGCTTCGTTGAATCGGGTCAGGTCGGCGAGGTCGCGCCGGTCGGGATTTGGGGCGCTTTCGCGCCAGAGGCGAATCACGCTGGCTCGAAGTGCCCGGTACTCCGCCACCACGCCCAGCAAATCGAATCCCGATTCCACTCGCCCCAGCGCGTGCACGTCGGATGCGCCGTCGACGCGGACGCTTCCGGCCCCGGCCTGGCCGCCGCCTCTGGACTTGTCCGACTGCTCCATGCCCGTTTGCGCGGACTTCATGTCTCCTGCCATCGCCAGGAGAATGTCGCCGGCATGGTCGCGCAGCACTCTTGGCTCGGCCTTCGCATCCGGCCAGATCGCGCGGGCGAAGGATTCCCACTCCACGAGAATCGGCTCGACGCTTGCCAGTATGAAATCAGCCAGCCGCATAAGCGCCCTCCGGTTGTTCAGAGCGAACGGATGTACATTACATCGACCATAGCCCGCCCCGCGCTTGATCATTTCCGGGTCCGACGACGCAGGACGCGCGATGGGTAGGGGGCGTCAGCGCTGCATCGCCCCAGGAGGCGCTTGTGACACCGGCGTGAACTTGCCCGGGCGGGGAGATTATCATTACGCCCATGACGCCTCAACCCCCCCCCACCCAGCCCGCCAGCATACTGGTCGTGGACGACACGCCCGCCAATCTGCAGGTGCTGGCCGGGATGCTCAAGGATCGCGGATACAAGGTCCGCCCGGCCCCCAGTGGCAAGCTGGCGCTGGCGGCGGCGGGGCGCGATCCGCCGGACCTGATTCTGCTCGACATCAACATGCCGGAGATGAACGGCTACGAAGTCTGCGAGCACCTCAAGGCAGACGCGCGGCTCAAGGGAATTCCCGTCATCTTCATCAGCGCGCTCACCGAACCGCTCGACAAGGTGAAGGCGTTTGCCACCGGCGGGGTGGATTACATCACCAAGCCATTTCAGATGGAGGAATTGCACGCGCGCGTCGAGACGCATCTGAAACTGCGTCGATTGCAGATCGAGTTGGAGAAGACCAATTCGCAACTGGAGCGGACTAATGATCGGATGTCTCACGACCTGAAGGCAGCGGCAAAGATACAGAAGACGTTCCTTCCCGGCGCCACAACAAAGGTCTCCGGCGCTGAGTTCGCCTGGGGCTACCAGCCCTGTGATGAACTGGCCGGAGATGGGTTGAACATCATCCCGCTTGGCGATGGGAAGGTCGGCTTATACATCCTGGATGTCAGCGGTCACGGCGTCTCGGCGGCTTTGCTATCGGTGACGCTCAGCCGTCTTCTCTCGCCGCCGGCGGACCCTTCTTCAATCCTGATCCGTGACCGTGACGTGGTTGATCGACTCGACATCACCCCGCCCGCCAAGGTCGCCGACCGGCTGAACAAGCTCTTTCCCTTCGACACGGCGACGGGGCAATTCGCAACCCTCATTTACGGGGTGCTTGATGTATCGACCGGTGACTTTCGTCATGTCTGTGCGGGTCACGCCGGGCCGTTGCATCTTCCCGTCAGGGGGCCTCCGGTGATCCTTGAAAGTCCGGGGTTTCCGATCGGCGTTGCGGACGAGGCCTACGGCGAACGAAATTTCCATCTGGCGCCGGGGGATCGGTTATATCTCTACTCCGATGGCCTCCCCGATGCGATGAACTCCGGTGGCGAGCATTTTGGCGATGTTCGGCTCTTGGAGGCGATCGGCCGAGGAAGGACTAAACCCCTTCGGGAGGGAATCGCCACGCTGCTGGAGGAGATTGCTCGGTGGCATGGAGGCGAGAGCCCTAAAGACGACATCTCCATCTTGGCTGTCGAGGTTTCGGTCGCATCGGGCCTCTCGGCCACCCAATGACATGCGTGGCCTATTGCTCCTACAGGGACTTGGAGGTAAGAGCATTCCGTCGGCTGTTTATGAGGGCCGGTTGGACTTACTGTAAGCGGCGATGAAATGATTTTCTCCTTTGTCACGGGCAATTGACTTCGCTCCAAGCATAAGGTTCGCCAACGCTGCCTTGGCTCGACGCTAATCTCGTGCCGGACGCGCCGGGAGGAAGAAGCGAAGAAAAGCGACTCCGATCGGCGCTCTGGACGCGCCACCTTCAACCCGCGTTGGCTTAGGCGCTCGGTGCCTCATGATTGGAGCCTTGACGTCCCAAGCGCCTTCCCGCCGCGAGGCGTGCAAGAGTTGGTTTAGCGAGCAATTCGGACATGTCACGCTGGGTCAGCCCTCTCTACCAAGTCATTGAGCGAATTGAAGTCAGACTCGCGATGAAGGAAAGACAAGGCACGCAGTTTCAGGTCTGCGCTCGAAATCGCGCCGGCCGACTTCTCGGGCACGCGGACGCTGGGATTATCACGCCAGGAAAAGCATCGGGTTCAGCGAGAATCGTTCACAAAGACCCCGGATGACCGTCTTGCTCCACGCCCGCTTACCGCTCAGTATTTCCGACAGGTTGCTCTGGCCGACGCCGATCTCGCGCGCGAGGCGGCTGATCGTGAGGTCGTTCTCGACCATGAGGTGCCGAACCACCTCGGCCGGGGTCACCTTCGACGTGTCGATGGCATGGCCAGCACGCTTTTCGTACTCCACGATCAAGTCGGTGAGACGGGTGCAGCACAGAGAATGACATCGCTTTAAGACGGTCCTTCTCTTTGTCAGACTCGACGATGTACGTCGCGTTCTTAGTCATTGCCTGCCTCTGCTTCACCCTCGGCCTCATCCTCGCCCTCGTCCTCAGGCACCTCAACGGCGTCATTGGGGTACATCTGATTCCATTGGATGCGCAATTCCCTGTAGTTCTCTTCAAGCTGCTCAAGCCCACGACAGCCGTGCCTTCGGAAGGCTTCCCGTGATACGCTGAGGGATGGACGCCAAAGCGCGAATTGTAGGATAGAATGCTGCGGGGGTAGCAGGAAACGAGATGCCGAAGACAGCCGACAGAGTTGTGCAGAAGCGGAAAGCGGGCGTAAAGGCAATCGCCAAGCCCGCGAAGAGGCAGCGCGCGATTCCTTTCGTCGATCCCTTCGGCAGGTTAGGGGGGCGTGTTGTGAAATCCGCAGGGAAAGAGAAACGGCGTCCGACGAGGGGAGAACCGCTTCCGTTCTACGCGGTGGTGAAAGTTAAAGAAGGTCACGCGGTGCCGTCGAAAGCCCGAGGCCGTAGGGGGGTCGTCGTGGACCGCGCCGAGACTAAGACTGGAAACTGGAAATACAGTGTCGCGCTGAGTGGGCTTGAGGACTCGTATTACCTTCCGCACTCGGCACTGATTCCCACAGGACGGGTGGCGAAGCGACAAGACCTTTACGGCCTGCGTTCGGGTAGACGCGTCTGGGAAGGGGACCTCAGTCACTGAAGAGGGAGCGGTGGCGAGTGAGCAAGGGTGATCGCCGCAGAAGGAAGCTAACTAAAGCGGAAGTTCTCGCTGACCACTTTTTGCCCACCACCGGCGCCTACCCTTTCGAGCCACCGAAAAACTGGCGCCCGAGTGAGCCGTTGCCCCGAGGTCCGCAGAAGGGGTATATGGACCGTAAGCGCCAAGAGTGGGTTCCGGGACCCACACGGACGCCAAACCTGCCGCTGCACCCGGTTCTGCAGCGCTTTTTGCACCGCCTTGTTCCTCCGTCAGTCCGGACGCGGCGCGAAATGCTCGTCCGCGAACCGATTGTGTCAACCGATCACCCGACGATTCAGAAAACGAGTATGTTGCCACAACCAAACCCGATTCGATGAACACGCTCCCTCCCATCATCACCTGGCCGGCCCCTGCTGGTGAAACCCTTTCACCCGATTTACACAATGGAGGTGGCCGGTCAGTCCGTCTCCGTCTACCAGGCTCGCGTGCGCGCCGAGATTCTCCCGAACGACGGGCTTTGGACTCACCGTCCCGACCCCGGCGGCGAACGCGCGGCATTCGCCATCTTTGATATGCGCCGGCCGGTCGAAGTCGCGATCAAACCGCGCCACCCGGCCCACAGCGCCATGGTCTTGCCGGCCCGCGCTAAAGTGGCCGCCGAACTGAAGGACGGCGCCGTGCGCTTCATGCTAAAACGGGCGCAGCACGTCACCATCTTGTTCAACGGTTCAGCCCAGCATCCGCTGCATCTGTTCGTCGGCGAGCCGGAAGCGGATGCGCCCCGGCCGGATGATCCGAACGTCCTCTATTTCGGGCCCGGGATTCATGAAATCACCGAGTTGAAAATCAAGAGCGGGCAGACGTTGTATCTCGCGGGTGGCGCCGTGGTGAGGGCCGGCTTGCGACCCGGCGAAAAAGGCAATTACAGCGAGAAATGGAAGGTCAGCTTCCATGGGGGAATCATTTTCAATGTCGCCGAGGTTGAGAACGTACGGATTTGCGGCCGGGGCATTCTCGACGCCGGCCTCGTGCCTCATCCCGGGCGCAACATGATCGGCATTCGCAAATGCAAACGCGTCCGCCTGAGCGGCATCACCCTGCGCGACGCCGCCGGCTGGAACGTCCACATCGCCGAGTCCGAGGGCGTCCATGTTGACGATCTGCGCATCATCAGCGGGCGGCTCAACAGCGACGGCATCAACAGCACAAACTCCCGCGACGTCAGCGTGCACCGCTGTTTTGTGCGTAACCACGACGACGGCATCGTCGTCAAGACGATCGTGCCGGATCCACCCTGTGACAATATCGAGGTCGACGATTGCCTGATCTGGTCCGACTGGGGCTATGCCCTGGGGGCAACCTACGAGACGCGTGCACCGATTCACAACCTCCACTTCAGCCGGTGCGATGTGCTCGCGGCCCGCCACTGGGTGCTTGGCGTTCATATCTCCGACAGTGCGGCCGTCAGCGGCCTCACCTTCAGGGATATCGAGGTAGCCGACCTCATGATGGAGGGCAAACGGATCGACATGCCGGACCAGCCAAAGTTGATTCGCATGGTGGTGCAGTCCGATGTCTGGGGCAACGACCCCCAGCGTGGCAACATCCGCGATATCCTCATCGAGAACGTGGCCGTCGATGGCGCGGCGATCCCTCCCTCCGAGTTCTTCGGGGCCGATCAGCAGCACGGCATTGAGAAGGTGGTGTTGCGCAACATCCATCTCCGCGATCACTCGCCCGCAACCGATGCCCAGGATTTGGGAATTGTGACCAATCCGTTTGTCCGGGGATTGGTCGTTGAATCCGGCTCGCGTTGAAGAGTGAGATGGCAAAGGCGCCCCCCAGGCGCGCAAGTTGCCCTCGCGCCTACCTGCGCGTATACTTAGTCATGTGTCGCCCGAGGCTCACCGAGCAATCGCTACGATCCGCGAGTGCATTGATTCGGACCGATTTGCGCTCACACTGCACTTTAGCAAACGGATGGAAGAGCGCGGGCTCTTCTGGCCGGACGTACAGGCGGTCATCGACGATCCGCAAGATGTTCGCTCGGGAGGGATGGACAAGTACGTCCGCCTAAGGTGGATCGTCCGCGGCACTGCGGCGACCGGCGAAGAGATTGAGATCGTCTGTGCTATTGAGTTGGACCACAGAGGCATCGAGTTCCTTACGATCTACTGGAAGGAATGACATGGCGGCCGCAACGTTGGCAAAGTGGAAAGAGGGCACCGACCTTCCCTATGTAATGCAAATGGGTAGCGGGGACATGTTGGCGATCCGTCTCCCGGCGGCCTGGTTGAGGGCTGATCGTTCCGGCCAACCGCTGCTGCTGCCTTCGGCCGTCCGCGCTCTCGATCGACTGCGGGCGTTGTTCGCATCGAAAGCCACCATGACGCCGGGCTTCATCGTCAGCCTTCGGGAAGCGACCGGAATGACTCAAGCAGAGTTGGGTCGCAGACTCGGAGTTTCCAAGATGACCGTGAGTCGATGGGAATGCGGCCGGATGCATCCGGCGGCGGCGGCGGCGGCTGGCATTCGAAGACTGCAACGACACGCTCAACGAGAAGGTGTGAGAATCGACGGCAACAAACAAACGAGCAGGCGCCGGCGTGCCGCGCGTTCACTGACATAGTGCATTCGGGGCCGTTGCAACAGATGCAGCCCGCAGAGGCAGGGAGGGCTCAACTTCCTTTCTATCGGACCGCCAGCTGCAACCTCACTTCGACGCTGAAAATCGCCGATGTGGGAATATCCCACTTGCCCACAATCCATATAACCCCTTATGACAGGAAGCAGCCGGTCTTCGAAGCGTACGTGCAGAACAATACGCCCGGCGCCTATAGGATCTTCTGGTGTTATGGACCGAAGAACGGCGCGATGACGATCATCGCGATCACGTCCCATCCCTGATTCTGCCCGCTTCGCAAGCAGAACTTTCCCACACACCCGCATAACAAGAGCTCATTGTTCGCTGATGAATGCGACCAACGTGGCTCGCGATTTCTGCTGGCGTATGCCTCCGCAGGTCTGAACCCCGCCGCGCCCCTCATTCCCCCAAAAACTCCCCCACAGGCTTCAACCCCTCCGAATGATCCGCGACGATCTTGATCGTCGCCAGGATCGGCACCGCCAGGAACGCTCCTGAGATACCCCAGAGGAACCACCAGAAGACCACGCCCACGAACACCGCAACCGTGTTCAGCTTCAGGTGTCGCCCATACGCGACGGGACTGACCAGGTTGTTCTGCAGCGTCGTGATCAGCAGGTAAATCGCCGGCGGCAGCAGGGCGTGGCCGATGCTGTCGAAGGTGGCCAGGCCAACCACCGCCAGAAGGCCCACCATGATCGCGGCCCCCAGGTAGGGGATGAACTCCAGCACGAAGGTGAAAACGCCCCAGAGCAGCGGGCTCGGCATCTTCAGCCACCACATCGCCAGCGCCACGAGCACTCCCTGACCCCCGTTGATGATCGCGTTCACCACCATGTACCGAACCACCACGCCCTCCGCTTCGCTGACCACGTCGGCAGCGGCCCGCTTATCGCGCAGCCGCGGCGTCACCTTGATGAGCTTTTGAAAAAACAAGTCCCCCGAGGCCAGCAAAAGCAGGAGCAAAACCAGCACCTCGATCAACCCGCCCAGCACCTGCGTTGTCGCTCCGAAGAATCGCAGCACCGCGCCGCCCGAAGGTGCGGGTGGATCCACTGCCCCCGGCGTGGTCGTCGGCCCCGTGGTCGCCTGCGCCGCTTGCCGCGCCACGTCCGCAGCGCCCCTCAGAGGCACCGGAAGTCTATTCAGCTTCTCCTCGGCCGCCGAGAACAATTCCGGCGCCTTGGCCATCCATGTGCTCATCGGCCCCCGGAGCAGCGCGCCGGCCGTTATCGCAATCGCCAGGATTCCGAGCACCACCAGCGTCGCGCCAACCGGCGCCGGCACGCCCAGCCGTTGAAGCCCGCGGACGATCGGCCGGAACAGCGCGTTGAGAAGGAACGCCAATGCGATCGGTACGAAAAACTCCCGCCCCAGAAAAAGTGCCGCCGCCCCCGCGACGCATGCGAGCAGCACGAGGGCGCCCGTGAGGACCTTCTCACTCCTGGAAGCGCCGGTCTCTTGTGACATCGCTCTCTCCTTGCCCGGCACCCGACGATACTCCACCGCTTGCGGGTGAGAGCGATCTCCGCAGTGCGGAGGGGGCCGGATGCCTTCTCCTCACAATGAAAAGTTGATCCCCTGCGCCAGCGGAAGGTCGTTGGAAAAGTTGATCGTGTTGGTGGTGCGGCGCATGTAGAGCTTCCACGAATCCGACCCCGATTCGCGCCCGCCCCCGGTCACCTTCTCGCCGCCGAACGCGCCGCCGATCTCAGCCCCGCTGGTGCCGATGTTCACGTTGGCGATGCCGCAATCGGAACCCGCCGGGCCCATGAAGCGCTCGGCTTCGCGCACGTCGGCCGTGAAAATCGCGGACGACAGCCCTTGCGGCACGTCGTTGTGAATCTCGATCGCTTCATCGAGTGTCTCGTACCCGATGACGTAAAGGATCGGCGCGAACGTCTCCTCGCGCACGATCGGGGCGCCGCGGCCGATCTCGACAATCGCCGGCGCCACGTACGTGCCGCCCTGGGGCACGCCTTTCGTCACCCGTCCGCCGCCGTGGACCGTTCCCCCCTGAGAACGAGCCGCGTCAATCGCCGCCGCCATCGCATCCCCGGCCGCCCCATCGATGAGCGGACCGACGAGAACTCCCACTTCCATCGGATTCCCGATGCGAAGCTGGGAGAACACCGTCTTGAGGCGTTCCACGATCGTCGCGCGAATGCTGTGATGAACGATCAGCCGCCGCAGCGTCGTGCAGCGCTGCCCGGCAGTCCCCGCGGCCGCGAACGTGATCGCCCGCAGCGCCAATTCCAGGTCGGCCGAAGGCGCAAGGATCATTCCGTTGTTGCCGCCCAGCTCCAGCAGCGAGCGCCCAAGCCGTTTCGCAACCACCTGCGCAACCGCGCGCCCCATGCGCACCGATCCGGTGGCCGAGATCAGCGGCAGGGCGGGCGAGCCCGCAAGAATCTCTCCCGTGCCCGGCCCATCCCCGATCACGATATTCACCACGCCTTCCGGCACTTCCGGCGTCTCGCGCATGACCTCCGTCACGATCGCGTGACATGCCAGCGCGCAGAGCGGCGTCTTCTCCGAAGGTTTCCACACCAGCGTGTCGCCGCACACCAGCGCGATCATCGCGTTCCACGCCCACACCGCGACGGGGAAATTGAACGCCGTGATAACGCCCACCGGCCCCAGCGGATGCCACTGCTCCATCATCCGGTGGCCCGGCCGCTCGCTCGCGATCGTGAGGCCATACAGTTGCCGCGAAAGCCCGACCGCGAAGTCGCAGACGTCGATCATCTCCTGCACTTCGCCCAGCGCCTCAGCCGTGATCTTCCCCGCCTCCCACGAAACCAGCGCCGCCAGCTCCGCCTTGCGGCGGCGCAGCGCCTCCCCGATCCGCCGCACAAACTCGCCGCGCTTCGGCGCAGGAACCGTCCGCCACTGCGCAAACGCGGCAACCGATTGATCGATCGCCGCCTCGACATCCGCGGGGCTCGCCGTCTTGATCTTCCCCAGCGTGCTCCCGTCGATCGGGCTGCGGAGAATCCGCTCCGGACCGGCGCAAGCGCGCCACGACCTTCCGATTCCCAGCCCGGCCGGCTGCAAAGAAAGCCCGAGGTTTTGAAGAACGCTCCCCTGCATGCTCAACTCCTCGCGCGCCCGGCCACCGCCGATGGCTCGCCCGCCGCCGCATGCACCGGGAGGTCGATCGCGGGCGAGGCGTAACAATTCCCGAAACGGTTCGCCAGAAACGCTTCAAGCCCCACCTGCTCCTGCCGCACGAACCCGCTCGCGGGAAGCTTGCCGGTGAAATGCAGGTCGAGCACCGCGCAGGCGCTGCCCGCCGTCGTGATCTGAATCGCGCTGCACGGCTCGCCGAACAGGGTGCCGTGGTAAATCTTTCGCGCATCGGTCACCTGCATCAGACGCCCCTCCTTCAATCCCGCCACCGTGCAGAAGATCAGCACGACATCCTGCGGGGTGATCGGGATCGCGTGCTCGAGAATGTCTTTCAGCAGCGCCCGGCGGTCGTTCAGCTTCAGCTCATTCAAAAGGAACGCGACCAGCGCCCGATGGCCGCGGTAACGGATCGTCTTGTAGTTAAGCGTGCGCACCCGGCCGGCAAGCGTCTCGCAAAGCGTGCCGACGCCGCCCGATGTGTTGAACGCCTCGTAGTCGACGCCATCCAGCGAGAAATGCTCCAGCCCCTCCAGCGGCAGCACCTCGATCTGCCGGCCCTCGTGGATCGCCTCGCAGGAATTGCCATACTCGTTGATCAGCCCGTCCGTCGACCAGGTGAGGTTGTACTTCATCTCGTTGGTCGGAAACTGCGGCAGCGCGCCCACGCGCATGCGCACCTCATCCAGCCGGTCGAAGTCTTTCGTGAGGTGATGCGCCACGATCGAGACGAAGCCCGGCGCGAGCCCGCACTGCGGCATGAAGATCTGCCCCGGCTTTGCATCCAGCGCGATGCGCCGAACCGCGGCCGTCGTGTCGCGGTCTTCGGTCAGGTCGAAGTAGCTCAGCCCGGTGTCGCGCGCCGCCTGCGCAATGCCCGGATTGAGCGCAAAAGAGCACGCGGAAAGCACCGCCTGCCGGCCGGCCATGGCCTCGCGCAACGCAGCCGCGTCGGCGGCGCTCACCTGAATCGTGCGAACGCCCGATGATTCTCCGATACGCTCCAGCGCCGCCGCATCGACGTCGCCCAGAAGCACGTCGTAATCACCCGAAGCCGCCAGAAACCTGGCGGCGGCCGCACCGATCTTTCCGGCGCCTATAACCAGCACTCGATGCATGACAGACTCCCTTCGCCCGTATAATTAATACGTATCGGCACAAAGTGAGGTCGCACGCCATGTTCAGGATCGCCGTTCCCAACGCAGGCAGCTTAAAGGAGTTCCAGTGGACCCCGCAGCCTGCCGCCGCCGCCTGGATGCACGAGGCCTCGCGCCACGTCCGGGAACAACTTCCGTGGGCCGCCTCCTACGCCCAGCGGCTGCAAAATGAAGCGGGGGTGCGGTTCGACGATTTAATCGACACGGTCTTGCTCGGCGACAACCCCGAGCGGATTGCCGCCGCCGAAGCGGCGGGGTGGGTACGCGGCGCCGACGATCGGGGGTGGGAGATGTACCACCATCCCGACGGGCTGTTCCCGCTGATCGCCGTGGGTCGCCGGCTGCCGGCCGCACGAATCGCGATCGACCTCAAGGTCGAGTCGATCGAAGACTTCCTCCGCGCGAACGGGCTCGATCGAACGATCGTCGGCGACCGCGGCGCCCCCTGGCGCTGGGCGTCCATCGAGGAGCGTCCCGGCCTAGCCACCCTCGGCGCCGTCGAGCGCCTCGGCTGGCGCGGCCTCTGGAATGACGGCCGCCACGTGGATCCCAGGACGTCCGCGCGTCTACTCGACGGGTTTCGCGCCCGGCGCCGCGGCTTCGATGAAGACGCCGGCTTTGATGATGCCGAACGCCTGATCGACGGCGCGATTCAGGCGGCAGGGCGTGACGTCGCGTGCCACCTTTTCTTCTCAGCCGAACGCGAATACTGGGAGCGCCGAAACCGCGCCGGACAAGTTCAAAAGGCCCGCCAGGACCGTCTCGGTCTCGGCTGGGCCAACCATGACCACCACACCTACCGCGCCAGCCGCCGTCATTTCGCCGGGCTCATCTCCATCTTCGAGCGCCTCGGCTTCCAACTTCGCGAGCGTTTCTACGCCGGCCGCGAGGCAGGGTGGGGCGCGCAGATCGTCGAGCAGCCCAACGCCGGCATCGTGATCTTCGCCGATGTCGACCTCTCGCCCGACGAGCTCGTGATCGACTTCGCGCATAACTCGCTGCCGGAGCGCGACCGCCTCGGCACCGTCGGCCTGTGGTGCGCCCTGCATGGCGAATCGTTCCTCGAAGCCGGCATGCATCATCTCGAATGCCAGTTCGACTTCGACGCCCTCAAGCGGCAGTTGGAATCCGAGGCCGGCGTGCAGGTGATGAAGCCCTTCACCAACTTCCCCTATCTCCGCCAGGCCTTCACCGAGGGCGATCGCTGGCCCGTCCGCCCCGAGCGCATCGACCGGTTGCTCGACGCACGCCTCATCACCCACGAACAAGCTTCGAAGTTCCGCGCCGAAGGCGCCATCGGCTCCCACCTGGAAAACCTCGAACGCAACGACGGCTTCAAGGGATTCAATCAGACCGGCGTGAGCGAGATCATCGCCCGCACCGATCCCCGCCATGCGCCGTGAGATCGACCGTTTTTCGTCCGCGAAACGTGAAGCGTCCCAGGCTATTCGCCCCCGGCGCCATCGAGCATCACATCGCCATGTTCCACGCCCCACGAACCATCGCCTGGGAAATCGAGCGTTGGGTTACCGACGATCCCCCTGAAACCCGGAGGCGAACGTGGCAAACGTGGCACAGACTGATCTCAAAGGCGACGAGAGCGCCGCCAGCCGCGCTCAACCCGTCGACCCTGGCACTCGCGTCGGCCACGTCCATCTGAAGGTGGCCGACCTCGACCGGGCCCTCGGTTTCTACCACGATGTCTTAGGATTCGAAGTGACCCAACGATATGGCCGCCAGGCCGCCTTCCTCGCGGCCGGCGATTACCACCATCACATCGGCTTGAACACCTGGGAAAGCCAGGGCGGCTCGCCTCCGCCCGCCGGCGCCACCGGCCTCTATCACCTCGCCATCGTCTACCCAAGCAGAGCCGCCCTCGCCGATGCTCTGCGTCGGCTGATCGCCGCCAACATTCAACTCGAAGGCGCCAGCGATCACGGCGTCAGCGAAGCGCTCTACCTCCGAGACTCCGACAACAACGGCGTAGAACTCTACTGGGACCGCCCCCAGGAAACCTGGCCCCGCACCCCAACCGGCGAGCTATCAATGCACACCCGCCCGCTCGATCTTGAAGCCTTATTGAACACCCCTAACGTGAGTGGGCGATAAGGGACTTGAACCCCTGACCTCACGG
>JBBRCX010000046.1:0-36915 GCA_038204465.1 Tepidisphaerales bacterium
AAAGCAGTCCCGCCTCCAGGCGGGTTTTGCCACATTGGGAAATTCCGGGCACGTGTTTAAGGATGACGTTCAGTTTGGCGGGGCTACCGTGTCCGACCCCTCCCGATTCGACCTCGACGTATAATGAGTGTGTCTATGGGATCGGAGGCATCACCGAAACGGTGGAAGAAGCTTACCAGGGTAGTGGCAGCTCTCGGCGGGTTGGCCGTTCACTGGCATCTGGTGCTGTGGCCTTAATTCTTCCCGTCACGATTCGGACCTGTCCACCTGTCCCTATTTGGTCCACAACTCACTCTCTTTCTCTCACTCTTTGCGACTGAGCAGTGGTCGATGGGCCCCTCAATTAAGGAAACGATGTGGAGACATTTTGCTTTCACGGGCATCTGCTTGCTGGGGACGATGGCAATTCCGAGCACACGCGACGCTGCAGAGATCCACGACGACGATCTTTGCCCGCATTCAATCGTAAAGGGCAGCGTCCAGAAGAGCAGTGTCGTGGGTAATGGGGCGAGTGCCGCGATCAAGATAGAATACGTCTTCAAAGGTCCGCCCGCGCTTCTGGGAAAGTCGTTTGAGATTCAAGGCGCCGCCGATGGTCAAAGTGAACAGGGTGCTCCGGTCATGTCTCCGCGCTACCAACCCGGTGAAGTGCAGATTTGGACGGTGAGGACCGACGGCAACACGCTCCGCGCGGTTAACACCTTGAGGTTTGTCGATCTCCCGGCCCGCAAGGGGATCCGCCAAAGCCGTTTTGCTGAAGTCGAGCAGTGGGCCAAAGCGGTCGAGGAGGTGTTAAAAATAACACCCAACGATCGCGCGGATCGGCTGCTGTCGATGGGCACGAGCAAAACTCGAGAAGTCGCCGATTGGGCCAAATGGGTGCTGGATCGGACGAAATAGGTTCCGCGGTGGAGGCGTCCCGCGGAGTGCGGCACTGTGGTCAAGCCTGCATCCGCTGCATGAAACGCAAACTCTTCAACCTCGCGGCCGCGCTGTCGCTGCTGCTGTGCGTGGCGGTGTGCGTGTTGTGGGTGCGCAGCTACCGGGTCGCGGATGGGATTATCCGTCAATCATCTGCGCAGAGCGGCATCGGAAGTCAGTGGACATGGTCGTCGTCGGGTTGGTTTTCCGCCGGATTCGGTCGGTTTAATTCACGCTCCCGTATGCGGCTGGGACCGAATGGGTTTCACTTGGAACACCGCTCGCCGCCCCAGATCGCTTTGCCACGAGGCACACTCGCCCGGCGACTTGGATTTGGCTGTGAACGTCAAGGGTTCTGGGGGGTATATTCGGGCTGGATGGCGTGGGCTCCCCATTGGGCAATCGCTATTCTCGCGGGCCTGCCGGCGGCGCTGTGGCTGATCGCAAATCGGCGAGCCGCGCGCCGGCTGAAAGGTCGCGGCTTTGCGGTGGAGCAGGTAACAACCGAAAAAGGGTCATTGCTATCTTGCCAAAAATAAGGATGACCCTTTTTCCAAAACTGACCCTTTTTCCAAAACTCTGCGGACACAGCCACCTGCCGGCCGAGGCGCGAATCGGGCCGATAGCGGCGGTCAACATCGGCAGCGGGTACCGATGGAAGACGTTTCGGATGATAGAGATCGACTGATTCCCGAAGCTTCGCCAGTGCAGCTAACGCCGGGGCGGAGTGCGCGGAAAGCGAGGGGAGCGCGGCGCGGCGGGGGGTGGGAACGCGGGGGGCTCGCTGGCAGCGGCGAAGTCGGCGGCGAGGTTGTCGAGCAGGTTCCTGTCTACTTCGAAAACCAGATCGCCGTAAGTGGCGACGGGGGGGCTGTCGGGGCCGAGATCGCTCAGGTGGAGCTCGATGGCCCCAGCGGGTTTTCCTCCGGCCGGTTCACTATGGATGCGCAGCAGCCAGGTCTTAGCGGGCTGGGTGGTCGGCGATTTCTCCAAAAACTTCTGGGCCTTGAGTGGATGCAGCGACTGAAGCAGCGCATCCATGCGCGTTTCGTTCGCGTCACCCCGTGGCTCGGAGACGAGCATCCACTTGGAAGGAGGAGCCGCGGGCTGAGTGACCGCGGCAGTGGAGGGATTCGTCGAGGGCTGCGTCCCCGAAAGCTGCGTAGTGGGAGCGGTGGAAGGCGCGGTGGCGGGCTGGGTCGCGGGCATGGGCGGGCCTGCGATGGCGGATTCTATGCGGCGGCGGATGATGGTTTCGTGCCGCTCGGCCGGCCGGGTGATCGGCTGCGTCGCAGCGGGCCGGTCGCTGAGCAGCGAGAGCTCGCTCACGTGCTCGGGATCGATGTCGAGCACCTTCTTTTCGCGCAGATCAAGTGGTGTCTTCCTGAATGAATCGAGCGTTGTGGCAGAAACCGTCACGACCGGACCCTGGTCGGAAACGGCCGCGAAGACATTTTTCTTGGTGATGTCCTCGTAGCGGCCAAAACGAATGACAGTCTGCGCGCCCCGCGTCGTCGGCCGCGTGGGTCCGGTGGACGCAGCGGTGAGCGGCTGAGTCGCCAGCGGCTCGATGCTGAAAGCGATCGTCATGGTCGGGCGATCGAGCTGATACTCGCGGGCCTCCTTCATGTCCTCGGCGACGAAACTGTTGGCGGAGAACGAAGTGATCGTCGTCAGCAAATCACTCACCGCCATCGCGTCGGCGGGCATCGCTTTCGGCTCGATGATCTGCCAGTTCGACCCTTCTTTGCGCAGCTTGAGGATTCCCTCGGGGCGGGTGATTTGCACCTCTGTCACGAGCATCTGCGGCACGTCGATCAGGCGCGATTCACGATAAGTGGTATACGGCTTTTCGAGTTGTTCATAGATGCCGGCCGCGACCACTTCGGCTTTGTCGCGACCATCGAGGCGGACGTAAAGGTTGTCGCCGACGGTGGCGCGGTTGCCGACGTCGAGCTTGCGGGTCTTTCCGTTGCGGTCGGTGATCTCAATGCGAAATGACGGGCTTTCCACGCCGGTCTCCTTGAGATCTACCTGTCGCGCGGAGGCCAGGTCAGCGATTTCGCGCAGGAGCGAATCGACCTGCATGGAATCAGCAGCGCCATTCACCGGTTCGGCAAGCCGCCATGCGGCGCCGGAGCGCTCGAGCACGACCCGCTTGCCGTCCTGCGGGGTGATCGCCACCTTGTCGATGTCCCTGGCTTCAATGCCAACCAGCTTGCTCTCGCTGGGATTCACCTTCCTGGTGTCGGTGGAGGTCTGGCGCGTGAACAGGACGTAGAGTCCGACGCCGATGAGGAGAACGAGCAGGAACAAGGTGGTGCGGAAATTCATGGGTGTGGGTGGAAGAATTTTCTCCAGAGCGATCAGTCGCGCCGCTGGACGTACATGACAACGCCCGCAAGGACCACGAGCGCGGGCAGTCCGATCAGAAGCAGACCGACGCGCCAGGCGGTTTGGGCCGTCGGGCTCATCGGGCCGATGCGAGCGACCTCCATCGCGGAGGGGCTGATGGCGATGAGCGGATCCATTTTGGCTGCCCAGAAGACGCTGTTGAGAAAGAGCTCGCCGTTGCCGGGGAACTGGGCGACGAGCTGGCCGCGCTGAAGCATTTCCGGATCGGGCATGCCGAGCAGATCGTTGAGGGCGAAATAGACGGAGCCAATGACGACGACGCGGTTGCCGCCGATCTTCTCGACCGCGGCGCCGCCGAAGATCGGTGGAGGCAGATCGCCCGCGCTCTCGTTGAACTCGACGGTGCCCTGCTGCACGGTTGCGGTGATGTCCTTCTCGCCCCAGCTCCTGGGCGACTGCGGAACGGGAAGCAGCGACGACGAGGTATAGCCGGTTGCCGGGCTGGTCTGGACCGGGCTGAGGTTCACCATCGCCAGGTCGAGACTCTGAAGCGGTCGGGCGAGCATGTGATTGCCGTACTCGCTCAGGACGAAGACGAAGGGAATGCGCCGCGCCTGATCGACCAGGCCGCGCGGGGAGGCGCTGTTGCCGGTATCGATCTTCTCATGGACGGCGAGCAGGTCGGTGCGCAGTCGAACGCCCCACTCCTTCAGGGCGATATCGAGGTTCTCCGCCTCGGGAGAACCCAGGATGACGGCTGAGCCGCCGTTCTTCAGGTGCTCCTGCACCCGGGGTGCGATGCTCGAGGGCGGGCCCATCGGGCTGCTCTGGTTGGGGAGCAGCAGGACGACCCAGGTGGCGTCCTGGATATCGGCATCGCTGGGCTCGGGCGCCGCGGGCATGCCCTGGGCCTGGGACTGCATCGCCCACATGCCGGTCAGGTCCTTCTCCAGGACATCGAAATTGTACTCACGCAGTCGGGTGGCGACCGCCGATAGCGGGCCAGCCGGGCCGAATGGGCTGCTGCTGGCAAGCGGCTGGCCGCCCGCGCGGACAAACGCGACCTTCTGCTTCTTAGCAGCATTGAGGGAGAGCAGCGCGGCCGAGATCTGCTGCTCGCCCGCGAAACGCGGCGCCGGCTCCTTGCCGGCGGCGGCATAGCGCCGGGTGTTGGGGTCGCTCTGCCACACCTGCTCGAACGGCAGCACCCGCATGTCTTTCTCGCCGATCACGAGGATTGAGTTGCGGGCCCGCAGGCTCTGGCGAAGCTCGTCCAGCTTGATCTCGCCGAGGTTCTTGATCTCGTCGACCAGGCCGTCGGCGAGCTTCTTGATCTTCTGATAGTTGGGCAGGCTGGCGGCCATGTACTTGCGCAATTCTTCCGGCACCTTCTTGTCATCTTTCGACTGGTTAAAGTCTTCGATGACCTGGTTGAGGATGGCGGAGAACTGCTCGGAGGTGCTGCGCACGCCGTCGACAGCGCCCTTGTAATCTGGGGGCTTCTGCTTGAGCAATCGCCCGATGCGCTGGCTGCCCTGCTCGAGCACCTGCGGAAAACCTCTCACGGTGATGATTGCCAGGCCGACCGTGTTCTGCAGCTCGGGGCTGAGCTGCATTTCCTTGAGGCCCGATACGCTCGCTGCTTCCTCTTTGCTCAGCTTTTTCAGCTCTTCAAATTGCTTCGGGTAGTCCTCGGTCAGGAACTGCTTGTATTTCTTCACCTCGCCGCCGTATTTCTCGGTGACGGTCTGGATGAGGTCATCGACCTTGGTGGGGTTGGTGACGGGGTCGATCGACTCGACGTCGACCATCCTGCTGTTGCGCTTGTATTCGTCGAGCAGGTCGGAGACGACCTGGGCGTAATCGGCGCGCTGGGGGATCTCGCGGCCCTCGGCGTCGACGGTGGCGTTCCTGGCATCGCCCCGGGCGTAAAAGCTGTAAATTTTAATGGGCGATTTCAACTCCCCGAGGATGTTCTTCGTCTGGGGCTTGAGGCTGTAGGCGTGCGCGAAGGTGGTGTCGAGCCGGCGGTGGCTGCGCTGCGCGACATAGGTCAGAAGCACCGCGAGGACGATAACGACGACGCTGGCAAGGACGACATTCGCGCCATACTTCACCCAGCGCTGCTTCTGGGTCTCGGGCACGTGCGCGGGGGTGGCCGGCTGCGCTGGGTCCGGTTGATTTGAGTTTTGCTCGGTCATGAGGGATTCGGTTGAGGGCTTATCTCCAGCGCCGCGATTCGAGCACCTTCACGGTGAGGAAGAGAAAGACGCCGGTCGCGGCGAGGAAGAAGACGAGATTGCCGGTGTCGATGATCCCTTTGCTGAAATCGGTATAGCGGCTCATGACGGCCTGGTCGGCGACCGTTCGCCAGACACCCACCAGCGTTGCCTTGCCGGCGGCGTACCAGGGGACGATCGTCACCAGGAAGAGGATCGCGGCGGCGGAGACAGCGGCGACGACCTGGCTGCGCGTGAGCGAGGAGCAGAACAGCCCGATGGCGATGAACAGTGCTCCGACGAGGATGATGCCGAGGTAGCCGCTGAAGATGGGACCGTAGTCGGGTCGTCCGTAAATCCGCAGCATGAGCACATAGAGCAGCGTGGGGACGAGCAGGACAAGGAAGAAGAGGAATGAGCCGAGAAACTTGCCCATCACGACGTCGCTCTCGCCAACCGGGGCGGTCATCATGGTCTCGATCGTGCCGGTCGCCCACTCCTGCGCGAGCAATCCCATGCACAGCACTGGCACGATGAAGACGAGATACCAGACCATCCATTCGAAGATGGAGCGCATCGCGACCGGCTGACCCGGTTGGAAGTCGTCCCAGAAGGAGAAGCCGCTCGCGAGCAGGAACAGCGCCATCGCGACGTAGGCGATGGGGGAATAGAAGTAACTGCTCAACTCGCGGCGGGCGATGGTCGCAGCACGGCTCATCGTGCGCCTCCCGCTGCGATGCCGGTTCCGAAACAGAATCGGTAGAGCAGGTGCGAGCGATCCGTGGCAACGTTTTCAGGCGCTTCAGCTTGCACTTTGTGGTTCCTCGGTCTTGGCCATGGCCTGGTTGGCGGTTACCTGGACGAAGAATTCCTCGAGGGTGGCGTGCTCCAGGCGGATCTCGCGAAGGGGCCAGCCGTGCTGGATCACGGTGCGCGCTATTTCTTCGCGGACATCCTGCGATTCCCTGGGGCGCACGGCGGCCGTGACGTAGTGGCGGTCGGCATGCGCGTCGCCGTCGAGGATCTCCACCTTGCTGACGCCGCTTACGCGCGACAAGGCGCTCTCGACTTCTCTGGCCGGCCCGCGGCACTCAACGAGCACCCGGGCGGTCATGCGCCGGCTCGCGCGCAGCTCGTCGGGTGATCCCTGGGCGACGATACGCCCGCCGGCGATCACGATCGCGCGATCGCAAACGGCTTCCACCTCCGGCAGGATATGCGTCGAGAGCAACAGCGTGTGATCGCCGCCCAGGTCCTTGATGAGCTTGCGGGTTTCGCGGATCTGGGCGGGATCGAGCCCGACCGTGGGCTCATCGAGGATGAGGACGGCGGGGTTATGCAGCAGCGAATCGGCGAGGCCGACGCGCTGGCGGAAACCTTTGGAGAGATGACCGATGACGCGGGTCCGGACCTCGCGGAGCCAGCAGCGGTCGATCACGTAATCAATGCGCTGCTTGCGGGCGGCGCGGTCCATTTTGCGAAGCCGGCCCCGGAAGTCGAGATACTCCTGCACCTTCATCTCGCTATACAGCGGCACGTTTTCCGGCAGGTAACCCAGACTTTGGCGTACCTCTTCCGACTGATGGAAGATGTCGAAGCCGTTGATGGTGGCCCCGCCGCTCGTGGGCGGCAGGTAGCAGGTGAGCATGCGGAGGGTGGTGGACTTGCCGGCGCCGTTGGGCCCGAGGAACCCGACAATCTGCCCTTTGCTCACTTCGAAGCTGACATGGTCGACGGCGAGGACCTGTCCGTAAGACTTGGTGAGCTGCGAAACCAAAATCACGATCGAAATCTCCTGGCTGCGACGGACTTTCCGACGGCGCGGCATCTCCACCCGCGCGACGGGGGCCGGTAAGTAAATCTAACAGTGATCAAGCTGTCAAAGGTTGCGGGCGCACGGCGCGTAGGATGAATGACAGAGTTGTCACAGGTTTGTGCCGTTCGCCATGAATTGTTCGTGATGTCTTGTAGTTGTGAAACCTCAGGCGCAGAACGACGATCCCCAAACCCTTTTCGCCGCCAGTCCAGGCGGCCCATGGTGGGCTTTGGTGGGTTTTCGTGGGCTTTGGTGGACCATGATGTCCTGCGCCCGGGCGCCCACCCTGTAGCGCGGGCCGCCTTGGCGCTCCGACCGGGACAGCCGGGGCCTGCCCACTCCCCCGATCATCAGTTCTTCACCTGACCAAGAACGATCCGGCGTAACTGCGCCGCAGAACTATCATTCATTGTACATTCTTTCTTGGCGAAGTCAACCTCCCGTTTCTGTTTTTTTTCGCGACCCGGCAAAAAACTCACTCGCGCCACCGGTAGCACGGGCGTCCCGCTGCGTCCCGCCCGTGCAGATTCAGTCTGGCCGGCAAAATATCGCAGTCCCGCCCAACACCTCCTGATCAGCCGCGACATGTCGCAGCCCCCCGCCGACCGATCAAAGCGGCCATGATTCGCCCTCGCATTCCTTGCTTTTTCGCCGGCAAGTCGCAAATTGCAGATCGCAAATGCCGCCCGCGGACTCCCACGACACTTATGAATCCCCGCTCGCTTCGCGCAATGCCAGCGCCGCGATGCTCGAGCTTTTCTCGGCGCGGCACAAGTTTGGATTGTGGCGGCGCTTGTGGGTGGAACTGGCGCGGTGCGAGCGCGAGCTGGGGGTGTCGCGGATCAGCGAGGAGGCGATCCGTCAAATGGAATCGCGCGTCGATGACATTGACTTCGAGGCCGCCGCGGATTGGGAGAAGCGGCTGCGGCATGACGTCATGGCCCACGTGCATACCTTCGAAGAAGCCGCGCCGGCAGCGAAGGGCATCGTGCACCTGGGCGCCACCAGCCAGTACGTCGTGGACAACGCGGACCTGATCATCATGCGCGACGCGATGCGGCTGCTCTGCGAAAGGCTGGCCAGCGCGATCGACGCATTGGCGGCGTTCGCACTGCAGTGGAAAGACCTGCCGACGCTGGGCTACACGCACTTCCAGCCGGCCCAGCTCACCACGGTCGGGAAGCGCGCAACCCTGTGGGCGCAGGACCTGGTGCTGGACCTCGAGGAGTTGGAGCAGCGCATCGCGACGTTGCGATTTCGCGGCGTCAAGGGGACGACCGGAACACAGGCGTCGTTCCTGTCACTGTTTGAGGGCGATCACGCGAAGGTCGAACAGCTTGACCGCATCATCACCGAGCGGTTCGGTTTCAGGGAATCGTTTGCGGTGACGGGGCAGACGTATCCGCGAAAAGTGGATGCCCAGATCGTCAGCAGTTTGGCGGGCGCGGCGGCGAGCGTGCACAAGTTCTGCAACGACATTCGGCTGCTGGCGGGAATGAAGCAGGTGGAGGAGCCCTTCGAGGAGGAGCAGGTCGGCTCCAGCGCGATGGCCTACAAGCGCAACCCGATGCGGTGCGAGCGGGCGACGGGGCTCGCGCGGTTCGTGATCAGCTTGAGCACTTCGCCGCTGCAGACGGCGGCGGAACAGTGGTTCGAGCGCACGCTGGATGATTCCTCCAACAAACGCCTGTCGATCCCCGAAGCGTTTCTGGCCGTCGACGGATGCCTCTTGATCGTGATCGATGTCGCGCGGGGACTGCTGGTTTATCCCAGGACAATCGAGGCGGCGGTGATGAGCGAGCTGCCTTTCATGGCGACGGAAGAGATCCTCATGGCAGCCGTGCGGGCGGGTGGCGATCGGCAGGCGCTTCACGAGTTGATTCGCCAACACTCGCAGGAGGCAGCGGAGCAGGTGAAGCAACACGGCCTGGGGAACGACCTCTTGGCGCGGCTTCGGCGGGAGCCGGCTTTTAACACCGTGGATCTGGGGGGAGTGTTGGACCCGGGCCGGTTCGTAGGTCGGGCATCGCAGCAGGTGGAAACGTTCGTTCAGCGGGTGGTCGCGCCGATCCGCGGCAGGTATCACAAAAGCATCTCATTTCAGGTAGAGCTGAAAGTGTAATCCAGCTGGCAAAACACTATAGACTGTACAGAATCCACATTTTAACAGTAGAGGTCGCCACAATTTTCCTAAAATGAGCTTGCGTTATATGTTCCGTCATCGCTCTCCGGGTTTGTGTACGAAGACCTGAACAACGACGGGCAGATCGATCTGACTGAGACAGCCATCGCGGGAGTCACCGTGAAGCTCTCTGGCACCGCTTACAACGGCGCCTCGGTGAACCAGGCGTCACAGCAGGGCTTCAGCGTCAGCGGCGATGGGGTGGGAGCGTCGACCTACAAACGTCGGCTCGAATGGAGCGGCGTTCGGCGTCGCGAACAACAGCACGGTCCGAGTCATCGACCTGCTGCTCGCGACCGACGCGCAGTCTGTCAACGGCATCCTCTACAACGGAAACGTAACCCGGCGGAACATGGCCAACGTGGTGCACACCGGAATTAATGAGTCGGGTGACATTTAGCCGCGAACCTCCGGCGGGCTGCCGACGTAACAGGGGAGCTTCACTGGAGATGCAACACGCCAGGCCAGCGTGAGCTGCCTGACGCCCAACGCTTCGTTCAGGCGGAAAAAAAATCAGCATTTTGTCAGTTGATTTTCTGCTAATTCGTTTGACATGGGTGATTGGGAAACTTATTCTGGCTTTTCGTTTCGCGGGCTATCGGATCTTCATCAGCTTTGGATGGTTGTTCGTAGGGGATGAGCCGACCGCGTTTTCGCAACAGACTGTTGCAATCGCAACGCAGTGGAGCAGTGGAGGAGAGTTGATGATGCAGATCAAGCACATCCAGCGGATCGCAGTTTTGGCGGTCGCGCTGGTGCTCTGGGGAATGCCGTCGGGGACGCGTGGAGCGGCGATTCTGGCCCCGGGCGAACTGACGATCACGGCGGCCTATACGGGAGGTCCGACGATTAGCCAGAGCTTTTCCGTGGGCACGCCGACATCGTCCGCGCCCTTTCAAGTCACTTACGGCGGACTCGATGTCACGCTGTTCTACGACTATGACGGATTGGACGGCCATGGTTTTTGCGTAGACCTGAACTTCAACACAACCGTGACCGCCGGCCAGGCCGATCCACACCCGGAGGTTCGCTACACCATTACTTCCGCGATGCTTGGCGGCTTTTCGCTGGTGAATCCGACCGCGCAGGGCTCGGCCGGTCTCACCCTCACGGACTGGGACAGCGACGGCGCGTACATCAATGGCCACGAGCCGGAGCCTGCCGGTGGCTTTACCTTTTCGGCGCTTTACAACGGCGCGAACGATGCCGCCAATATCCTGCCGGGTCCTGCAGTCGGCCCCGACGACGGAACGGCCGTTTCGGCCCCGTTGCTTGCTCCGGTGCCCGGTACGGTGACGAACATCTCAAGCGAATGGGACTTCACCCTCTCCGCCAACGATGAAGCGAGCGGTACCAGCGTCTATTGCCTGGTGCCGGAGCCTTGCACAATGGGTCTGCTGGCGGTTGGCGGGTTGTTTGTCCTTCGCCGCCGCCGCCTCGCCTAAGCTCATTCCCTCATGCAGAATTTGCAAAAGCACGCCGCCGGATTCCGGCGGCGTGTTCTTTTTTGGTTCCCCTCTCCCGCGACCACCTGCAAATTCTGCAGCCACGGGCGCAGCAACTGTTCCACTGACGTTTGCCGGATCCGCATTCCATGGGCCCGGCCCACGAACGGATGCGCGCCTCTACCTCTCCCTCGTTCACAAGTTGATGCCGGAGGCAGTCGGGACTGCAGCGACCCGTGTATCGCCATCATTGATCGCCCAACGACGTCACATACGCACACATCGTCATGGGCGATCCACCGCCGTGGGGCCGCAAGGACTTGGTTCCTAAACTAACGGGAAGGTTTGGGCCGCTCCCGCAGGGCCCATGGCGGCCGAGCGAGCTCAGGCGGCCTTTCGGGCACGCCGCATGGACAGCAGCAGAGTGGCCGCGCCGGCTACCGCTGCGGCGGGCTCGGGAACCGCAACAATGCTCTGCTGGGAGGAGAGAGCGAAATTGGGCGCGACTTGACCTGCCAGCACGGAGGTGATCCAGAGCATGCTGGTGGAGATGCGTGTTGCATAGCCGCTGGCGGGCTTGTCGGCGGTCGTGTCCGCGTTGAACTCCCAAGCCCCAGCGCCCCCCTCCCACAAGCCACCGCGATCGAGTATCGCAGCGTTGAATCCGGCATCGTTGCCGGTCAAGCTGAATGGACCATCGACGGCCAGATTGATCCCTGCGAGCTTCCATGACCCCGCGTCTTTGATGAACACGCCGCCGCCGGAATCATTCAGCGAGAGCATCCCTTCGTTGAAGCCTGCGTTCCTGTCGAAGCCGAACTGCAAGGCTCCGCCGGTGATTTCCCCCCCGGTCGCGAAATCTACTGTGTTGAGACCCCAGCTCTTCCGCCCGTCGAGTGCGCCCCAGTACCAACCTTTGAGCTCATTGTTGACGACGATTTCCGAGCCGCGCTGTGTTCCGCGTCCGAAGAGGATGATCTGCTGCCCCGCTTCGGAACTGGACGTATACAGCTGCGCGTAGCGGTAGAAGGTGCCCTGGACCTTCCAGATGCGCAGGTCGCTGTTCGGGTCGGAGTAGGACGCGAGGGTCCTCAGCTTGCGGTCGTGGTAGGTAAAGTAGTCGCCAACGTTCCCGCCGACATGCCCGGCGGTGATGAAGTAGTTGCTGGCGATAGGCGTGCCCAACCAGTCACCCCATTGGCCCTGAAGGGCCCAGCCGCTGCCGATCAGCGAATCAGACGAGAGCCCCGGCGCTTGCAGGTTCCGGCCGCTGCCGCCAATAACGATAATCGCGTGCGCTGGAGGGGTGGCGGCGAAGAGGGCGCAGGCCATCATGCCTGCACAGAAAAGATTGCGTAGCACTTTCCCGCCTCCCGGTTTTTCCAATGCCCAAGTCTGCCAATTACCCTGATCAACGTCCGATAATGGGTGGGCGCTGCAACTCAGCGGAATGTCCTTATAACAGCATGTTCATCCCTACACACGTGAAAAAGGCGATGGAGGAAGAAAAACGGAGAGGAATTTTCCAGACCGTGCATCCCAAGGGGAACGGCAAAAATTCCTGAATCTTTCATCCCGCGAGGACAGCGGCGTGCCGCCATGACTGCGCTTCTCCCGTAAACACCCATGTTCCAGGAGTTTGCGCAGCGAGGTTCACAATCCGCCGCGCCCGATAAAATCTTGGGGGGGACGCAAAAATTGTGACGTTCTGAGTGCAATTCTCTTGACTCAGGGTCCGCGTCTTCCTAACTTGGACCCCGTGTGGCCGATCTGGGATCGGGCTAATGGCCGATTCGGGTTCGACGTAACGAAAAGCATTTCAGATTGCGGTTCGGGTTCTCAGGTGTAGGACGTACGCCGCCCCGCTTCGCAGGTTCGTTGTCCGCGTCGCATCCGTTGGAAAAAAATTGCTCGGAGGAGAGTCAATGAAGGTGCTGGGGAATATTCGCATCGTAGCGCTGCTTGTCGGAGCCGCGCTTTTCGCCGCCTGCCCTGCCCTATCGCGCGCGTCCGTCTCTGGAACGCTGATCAGCGTCGATGCGACTGATGCCAGCAATAATACTTCTAACTGGACGGTGCTCACCACCGATGCGGGCGTAGTCGTATCGGGCAATCACACTTCGTACGCCGTCTCCTCGAGCATCGCGCTGCTCGACCCTTCGAATAATACGGTCGGCACCGTGGAAATTGGGACGTCGATCGATACGTGGGATGACCCTGCCGTCGCGCTGAACTTCAACGTTACGGCCGGGGCGACCGACACGACTTTCGTGATCAATTCCGCGGTTGTGAACTTTTCCCCGTTGACCTCGGTGCTGGCGTTTGCATCGGCAAGCATCACCTTGACGGATTCGGGCGGCGGGGGCGCAACGCTTCTCGGCTGCGAGCCGAATCCTCCCGGGACCGGCCCGGATGCCTACCAGGCGGTGTATAACGGGAACCAGCTCTTCACCTCCCTTGATCCGACGCCCCTCGTCGCGGGTCCGGGTGGTACCGCGACCGTAACTGAGCGCGATCCGGCGATCGCGCCGGCTCGCCGTCCCATTGCCGGTACAGTGAGCAGTATTCAATCGCAGTTCTGCTTCATCCTGTCGGCCGGCGACTCTGCCAGCGGCACCAGCCGGTTCGACGTTCAGGGTACCCCGGTTCCTGAACCCGGTAGCCTGACCCTGCTCGGCCTCGGCGCCAGCCTGATGCTCCGCCGCCGCCGGACTGCCTGAGATAAATCTGCCTGAGACAAAGTGGAGAAGAGCAACGAAAGGCCGCCACAATCGTGGCGGCCTTTTGCTTGCGCCCAATTGCCCGCCCCCTCATTTCTTTCGGCTCCCTCAGCCGCGCAGGTTCCATTCGGAACCCGCGATGCCTAATCAGTTTAACGCCACTCCGTTCAGCCACCCGCCTTGGCCCCTCTCGCGGACGCACATTTTGCACGTTGACCGTTTCCGGCCGCCCATAGGAAAGTGAAGCCCGTGGGCCGGGAACTGGGTGCTACTCCTCATCCATAGGACCGGCGGCAGAGGATAGACCGGGTCGATCCCGCACCAGCGGAGCCCGGGTCATGGTCATGAACGGTCAGATTTGCCGGCGAATTCGGCCGCTTCAAGTTGCGGGGTAGGAACTGCTGTGAGGGATGAGAATGCTCAGAAGCAGACATAACCGCGCCGCGAGGATTATCGCGGTGGTCGCAGTGGCGATACTCGGGGTTTGCGCCGCTGCGCCAGCCGCGATCATCCCGCCGACCACGATGTCGATGCAGTCCCTGCTCGATTCGGGCGGGAGTTTCCTGATCGGCGACAAGCTCTACTCAAACTTCACCTTCCAGTCCACCGGCGATGCCCCCCTGGACGCTCAGGACGTCAACGTCACCTTCTCCAGCAGCGACGGCAACCACTACAACGTCCGCTTCAGCTTTGGCCTCGACGCGTTTCCATCGGAGCGCACCGACGTCCTGATCGGCTACCAGATCGACGTGACGGGCACGGACTACATCAATCGCGTGGGCCTGGATTTCAACGGCAATGTTCCGTCGCAGGGCCCCGGCAACGCCGCCGCCTCCGTCACCGAGACCATCTCGACGCTCGACGGCTCCGACCTCTCGCCCGGCGCGCCGATCACGGACACGGAGCAGATCTCCGTTTTCAGCGATGGCCCGAACCGTTTGCCCGATAACCTCGCCAGTTCGCTGCCTGTAAACCTGACGCGCAGCCTTCAGTTCGTGAAGGACATCATCGTCAGCTCGCGCCCGACCGGAGGCGTGGCGACCATCTCCTTCGTCGACAACTCGGTCGATCAAGTGCCGGAACCCTCTTCACTTGGACTTTTGTTCCTCGCGGGTGCGGCATCTCTGCTTCGCCGCCGCGCTTGATGAAGCGTCGTGCCGAGATCTCACACCGCCCCAAGCCCGCTCGCCGCGGGCGTTTTTGTTGGACGTGAGCACACGCGCCGCGCCCCCTGCCAGAATGCTCACGAGGCCCGTAAATCAAGCCGACATAGAGGCTGAGGGGAGCGTGCGGCGGCATCGCCGCCGCGATAGGCCGCATCACCGCCCGGGTCCCGGGCCCGGCCGAACTTCAGTCCCGCGCAACGGGTCAGGCATGCCACGTGACATCCCGGTTGGTAACGGGCGGCTGCTCGTCACCTTCGACCATCAGTACCAGATCCGCGACATCTACTTCCCCCACGTCGGGCAGGAGAACCACGGCGGCGCCGGGCCCTGCCGCTTCGGCGTGCATACCGACGTGCCAGGCAAAGGGCAGAGCCGGCTCTTCTGGACGAGCGACCCGGGCTGGCAGGTCCGGCAGCGCTATCTTCGCGACACGCTGACCACCAGCGTGAGCCTCGATCACCGGGACCTGCGGCTCGCGCTCTACTGCAACGACACGGTTGATTTCCACCGCAACATCCTGGTGCGCAAGATCAAGGTGAAGAACCTGGCGGCGCATGACCGGGTGGTGCAGATCGTGCACAACCAGGACTTCAACATGTTCGGGAACAAGATAGGCGACACCGCCTATTACGATCCCGAGCTGCGCTCGATCGTCCATTACCGCGCGAAGCGCTACCTGATGGTGAGCTTCTACGCGAACGGCGAGCAGCGCATCGACGAGTACGCGACCGGGACCAGCGGTTTTCACGGCGCTGAAGGCACCTGGCGCGACGCCGAGGACGGTCACCTGCAGGGCAACCCGATCGCGCAGGGCTCAGTCGACTCCACGATTTCCAGCCACGTGCAGCTGCCGGCCGAGGGGGAGAAGACGATCTACATGGTAATGATCGCCGGCGAGTCGCGCGGCGAATTGCTCGAGCTGCACAAGTGGATGACCAAGATGGGCCCTCAGGGCGTGCTCGATCGCACGACCAGCTACTGGCGGCTGTGGGTCGGCGGAACGAACATCAACTTCGGAAACCTGCCGCAGAAAGTCGTGGAGCTGTTCAAGCGGTCGCTGCTGGTTCTGCGCACCCAGATCGACAACGGCGGCGCGATCATCGCCGCCAATGACTCGGACATCATGCAGTTCTCGCGCGACACCTACTCGTACATGTGGCCGCGCGACGGCGCCCTGGTCGCCAACGCGCTGGACATGGCTGGCTTCTCCGACATCGCCCGCTCGTTCTACAAGTTCTGCTCTGACGTGCTCACGGAAGAGGGGTACTTTTATCACAAGTACAACCCGGACGGCTCGCCCGCGTCGAGCTGGCACCCCTGGGTGCTCAAGGGCAACCGCGCGATGCCGATCCAGGAGGACGAGACTGCGCTGGTCGTCTGGGCCCTCTGGAGGCATTACTACCGCTATCGCGATATTGAATTCATCCGCCCGCTCTGGGTTGACGTGGTGCAGAAGGCCGCCGACTTCATGGCCCGCTATCGCGACCCGCGAACCGGCCTGCCGCTGCCGAGCTACGATTTGTGGGAAGAGCGCTGGGGCGTTCACGCCTTCACCGTTGCAACCGTCTACGGCGGGCTCAAGGCCGCCCATAACTTCGCGGTCTGCTTCGGCGATCGCGAGAAAGCGGAGACGTACCGTAAAGCGGCAGAGGAAATCAAGGCCGGCGCGGCGCGATACTTGTTCAGCGAGAAGTTGAACCGCTTCGTCCGCCGCCTGGTCTCCCGCGACGCGCCGGTGCCGCCCGACAACGGGCAGTACGTGGAGAACATTCCGCTCAGCACTGAATCGAGCACCGAAGAGCTTTTCGAGGTCGACGAGACGATCGACGCATCGCTCTACGCAATTCATAAGTTCCACCTTTTCGAGGCGGACGACCCGCGCGTGGAATCGACCATGCGCGCTGTCGAGCAGAAGCTGTGGGTCAAGACGCGCGTCGGCGGCGTGGCCCGCTATGAGAACGATTCCTATCACCGCATCAGCAACGACGTCCAGGCGGTGCCCGGCAATCCGTGGTTCATCTGCACCCTCTGGCTCGCCGACTACTTCATCACCCGCTCCAGGACCATCGCGGAGCTGAAAGGCGCACTGCCGATTTTTGAATGGACAGCGGCGCATGCGCTCGAGAGCGGCGTGCTCGCCGAGCAGGTGAACCCCTATACGAATGAGCCGATCAGCGTGAGCCCGCTGACGTGGTCGCACGCGACCGTCGTCAGCACCGCGATCAAGTACCTGGAGAAACTGGAGGAGCTTCAGCTGTGCACCACCTGTACGCATCCGGTCTTCAGACTGCGGCGGCGAGGTCTGGTTGAGGTGCGCTCGCAGGCCCATTTCGACAACCTCGAAGCGGAATTCGAGATTGAGGAGGGGCGCGAGACGGCCAGTCCGGTCGGCGAGTTCGTGAAGGAAGATTCATCGGGAACGCCGACGCATAAGGTCACGCTGTCGATCGACACCCGCGACTGCATCGGGTGCGACGTATGCGTGGCCCATTGCGACAAGGGCGTGCTGCGCATGATTGACGGCAAAGCGCTGGTGGACTTGCGCAACTTGAACCGCTGCGACATGGACGGGCGCTGCGTCGACGTCTGCCCGACCAACGTCGTCAACCTGCAGGTTGAGGCGTTGGAGCCGGCAGCGGAACTGACCGCTGCGGAGAAGGCTACGCTCGAGGCGGATGAGGAAACGCACAAGGCGCCGGAACGCCCCGCCGCGTAGGGGAGAGAGACGCGCGGCGTTCCAAGCGCTTTCGGGGGAATGCTCCGGTTGCGAGTCGCGCCGGACAAGCTGACCACTTCTCGGACTCAAGTTAGGTTGACCAATCGCTGCGCAAGGCATTGATCTTCTGCCTGTTACCTTCAATGATCGGACCTTGGGGTGAGCCGGGGTATCGCATTTGCTCAGCCACGCTAGGCGATTGCCACCTCGAAGGAAACCCATGCGAGCGGCATTTGTGAGCGATGCTCCAGCGAGCCGATAAAGCAGAGGCCGGTTGTACTGCCGTCAGGTCAAACGCCGCGTCGAAAAAGGAAAGACATGCATACTGTCGTTCACGTCACCCACGAAGCGATTCAGAAGATCGGCGGGATCGGCGCGGTTCTTCACGGCCTTCTGACCAGTCGCGCCTATCTGGATAAGGTTTCGCGGAACATCCTGGTCGGCCCCTTCTGGCCCGGCGAAGAACAGGGCGAGCAGCGCCTTGGACCGCTGGGCGAAGTGCTGTACAGCAGTCTCGATTCGCTGTACCGCTCGCCGCTCTCGAGCCGCTTCCGTGAAATCGAGCAGACGTTTGACGTGGGCGTCGTTTATGGCCGCCGGCGGTTCGTCGAGAAGGAGACCGGCGTCGTCAGCACGCCGGAGGTGCTGCTCATTGACGTGAGCCGTTATGACGCGAAGAAGATCGCGGCGTTCAAGTTCGAGCTATGGAAGACCTTCGGCATCGAGAGCAGCAAGTATGAAAACATCTGGGACTTCGAGCAGTACGTGCGCCTGGCGCAGCCGGCCATCGCGGCGCTGCACGCACTGGGGGCAGCCGGCGCGCTGGAGCCGTGCGTCATTCTTTCGCATGAATACATGGGGATGCCGACGGCACTGGCGGCGGTGATGGAGGGCGACCGCTCCAACTTCCGAACGATCTTTTATGCTCACGAGGTAGCCACCATGCGCCGCATCGTCGAAGGCCACCCCGGCCACGACACGATGTTCTACAACGTGATGCGGGCCGCGATGGCCCAAGGGCACTACGTCGAGGACGTATTCGGCGACCAGAGCAGCTTCTACAAGCACTCGCTGGTGAAGGCCGCCCGATTCTGCGACGGCATCTTCGCGGTGGGCGACTACACCTTGAAAGAGACGCGGTTCCTGGGACCGGACTTCGTGCACGTCGATGCGCAGGTGGCTTACAACGGGGTCCCTCACTGGAAGATCAGCGTCGATGAAAAAATGAACAGCCGGCGCAAGCTGCGCGCCTACTGCAAGGCGTTGCTCAAGTACGAGCCGGATTACGTCTTCTCGCACGTGACGCGGCTTGTTCCGAGCAAAGGTCTGTGGCGCGACCTGCGCGTGCTCGAGCATCTGGAGGAGCAGTTACGCCGCCGCAACGAGACGGCGGTGCTCTTCACACTCAGCACCGAGGTGCCCCCCCGCCGCGGCGATGACATCCGGCGGATGGAGGAGCACTACCACTGGCCGACCGTCCACCGCGAGGGTCTGCCGGATCTTTCCAACGGCGAAGCGGTCTACTACCAGGGCGTGCAGGAATTCAACGCCCAGAACCGGAACATCAAGGTCGTCTTCATCAATCAATTCGGCTTCGAGCAGCGCGTCTGCGGCCTGCGCATGCCGGCCGACATGGAGTTCATGGATATCCGCAAAGGCTCTGACGCGGAGTTTGGCCAGAGCATCTACGAGCCCTTCGGAATCGCGCAGGTGGAGCCGATCAGCTTCGGCGGCATCTGCGTCTTCACGAACATCTGCGGCTGCGCCGGGTTCGTGGAAAAGGTTGCGGGCGGTCCAACCCCCAACGTGATCATCGCCGACTATACCGACCTGCCGGACAAGAGCCTGCGTCCGGACCAGCTGATGAGCATCGGCCAGCCACAGCGCGATGCGCTGGAACACACCGTGGCAGCGATGGTGGCCGCTGAACTATTCAGCCGGCTGCCGCGCACGCCGGCGGAGTTCGAAAAGTTCATCGATCGCGGCCACGCGCTCGCCCAGCAAATGAGCTGGGACGCGGTTGCGCGGGACTACGTTCTTCCCGGCATCGAGCGCGCCACGCGGGCGAGCCGGTTGAAGCAGATCGCCTGAAAGTCCATCGCAAAAAAGGGCGGGTTTGAAATCTGGGTTTGAAATCTTGGGTTTGAAATCTGCCGTACACGAAGCCATCACATCCGGCGGACGGCCACGTCATTCATCACGATGCGGTCCATCTTGGTTCGCAGAAAGCACGCAAGGGCCTCGGCGGGGGTGTTGACGATCGGCTCGTTCTCGTTGAATGAAGTGTTCAGCACCAGCGGCACGCCGGTGATCCTGTCGAACGCCTGGATCAGCTTGTAATAGCGCGCGTTGTTCCTCGGCGAGACGGTCTGCAGCCGGCCGGTTCCGTCGGCATGCGTGACAGCGGGGATCTGCGCGCGCTTCTCCGGCTTGATCGGGTACACCTTCAGCATGAACGGGTCGGGATAGCTGATGGTGAAATAGTCGGCGGTTTTTTCTTCCAGGATGGAAGGCGCGAAGGGGCGGAACGATTCACGGCGCTTGATCTTCAGGTTGAGGATGTCGCGCATGTCGGCGCGCCTCGGATCGGCCAGGATGGACCGGTTGCCTAAGGCGCGCGGGCCCCACTCGGCGCGGCCCTGGTACCACCCGACGACGTCGCCGTTGGCGATGCCCTGCGCGGTCTGTTCGAGCAGGGCCGCTTCGTCGGGGAAAGACTCGACGACGAAGTGGCCATGGGTTCCATCCTTTCCCTCCGAGCCCGGAACGCCGGCGGCGACCGCTTCGCGAATCTCCTTTTCGCCATACTGCGGGCCCCAGTAGGAGTGCTGCATGACGAACTCCCGCGGCTTGTCGAGTATCGCATGTTGCACGTAGAGCGCGGCGCCGAGCGACGTGCCTGCGTCACCGGCGGCGGCCTGAATGTACACGTCCTTGATGTTGGTGTTGTCGAAGAGGCGACCGTTGGCGAGCGAGTTGAGCGCGCAGCCGCCGGCGAGGACGATCTTGTCCATCTTCGTTCGCTTCTGCAGTTCGCGCACGAGCGCGAAGAACCGCTCCTGATAAACCTCTTGCACCGACGCAGACATGTCCTTGTGCCACTGGGTCAGCTCGTCCTTCGGATTTCGAGGCGGCTGGCCGAGCAGAGTTTCGAGCTCGTTGGAATAAACCGGTCCGAGGAACGGCTCGCCGTTCTCCCAGGTCATGTCGACGCCTTCGCGAAGATGGCGGAAGTAACGCATGTTGAGCTTGAACAGCCCGTCGCGATCAGGAGGCACCATCCGGCGCACGCGCTCGATCATCTCGGGCTGCGGGTGGCCGTAGGCGGCCATCCCCATCACCTTGTATTCGTCCCCATATTTCGGGAAGCCGAGGTACTGGGTGATGGCGGTATAGAAAAGACCGAGCGAATGCGGGTAATGAACGCGGTCCAGGACCTCGATTCTGTTGCCGCGCCCGATCGCCATCATGGTTGAGAGAAAGTCCCCGAAGCCGTCGACGGTGAGGCACATCGCCTCTTCATAAGGCGAGCAGAAGAAAGCGGAGGCGATGTGCGCGAGGTGGTGCTCGACCGCATACAGCGGCGGAAGCTTGTCAGCGGGCAGGTCGAAGGCCTTGGCCACCCTTTCGTCGAGCGCGCCGACCTGCTTGAGGTTGCGCACGCGGCCCATGGCGCGCGGCAGGCTGTTGGGATTGGAAAGGGCAAGGATCACCTTGCGCCAGAAGTACGCCTTGGGCTGCCGGGAGACGGCCAGCGCGGTGAGGCCCTGCATCTTCCCGCCGTTCACTTCCTCCAGGCAGTGCCGGATGGAGCGCTCGGGGAAACCGGCCCAGTGCTTGATCCGCGTGAACCGCTCTTCCTCGACGCCGACCTTGAATTCGCCGCCAACGATGGCAGCGGCGGCGGCGTCGCCGTGGAAGGAGTTGATCCCGATAATGCGCGAGTCATCGGCCATGAAGTCCCGGCGAAGTCGGGCGGTGAATCGTATTGCCTGGCGGGCGTTTTGCAACGCCGGGGCGGAGCTCGGGAATCGTCGCAGAGTTGGTCAGTTTCCGGCGGCGTGGGCGGTGACGTGCGGATGCTTGAGGCCGTAGTCCGCCTGCGAGCGGGCGTCGCGCAGCACCCAGCGCTCCGAGACGTCCTCGACGAGGTAGCCGGGCTCGATCCACAGCCCGAATTGGGCGTCCGATGCCTGGTTGGGCAGATTCGGGCGTGCAAGGTTGATATTCACCAGCGCGTATGAAACCAGTGCCGCGCTGAACGCCAGCAAGAGGGGAAAGCGGTCGCGGAGTCCGATGGCCAGCAGGATCAGCACGAAGGGGACAATGGGCAGGAGGTAACCGAGCTCGATGGGATAGCGCAGGAACAGCAGCTCATATCCCGCCACAACCGCCAGCGAGAGGCCGAGCGGCTGACGCCAGCGCCTGTCGAATGCAACCCGGTGGCGCGCCAAAATAAAGGGAAGGATGACGCACAGGGCGAGCGCTCCGGGCAGTCCCCAGAGGTACAGGTTCTTGTAGACGAAGCGTGCGATGTAACCTTTGAGCGACCAGAGCCCACCCCCGATGTTCGGGTGCAGGAAACCCAACGTGTGTCCCGCCCAGATGAACGAAGGAATGTAGCACGGCAGCGCGATGACAGCGATGATCAAACCAGCGGCCGCCACGCGAACGCGGTCGCGAGGCTGCGCGAGCAGCGCGTATAGAAGGAAAACGAAAATGGCCACAAACGACGCGAGCCGCGTCCCGATGGCAAGTCCCAGCAGGATGCCGGCCAGCAGGTGCATCCGGCGCAACAACATCAACAGGCCCGCCATCAGCAGGGCCAGCGACCAGGCATAGTCCATCGTTGAAGTAGCGTTCACCCAGAATACCGGATGGACCATGAGCATGGCGGCCACCCAGTAACGGTGTGGCGTTGCGAAATGCTCGCAGATTCGCAGGAGGCAAATCAGGGTGATGAGCGCCATCGCGACCGAGGTGGCATTGCAGAGCACACTCCCGCCGACCCGACTCAAGAGGCCGATGGACATTTCGTAGAGGAGGTATCCCGGCGGGCGCGAGGGCTCGTAGCGGTGCTCCTGAAGGAGAATGCGCCCGGAGTCGAGCACGCCATACGCGTCGTTGTCCGATCCATAACCGAGGAAGCTGAACGGCAGGTAAAGGAGCAGCGCGATGCCGATCAGCAGGTAGTCGCCGCGGCGTGAAGACGGCGTCGCGTTTTGGTGAACAGGAGGAGTTGCGGCGCCGACTGCCGTCATAGCTTCCCCTTCTTGAAGATGCGTTCGGGGACCGATTTGATGATCGACATGATTCCCCACCAGAACCAGGGAGTATAAATCACGTCTTTGTGCTTGTGCACGCCGCGAAAGATGTCGCGGGCAACACGTTGGGGGGCGGCGACGAGAAACATTCCGGGCCGGCCGTACGTCATGGCGGTATCGACGAAGCCGGGCTTGACGGTGAGCACACAGACGCCGGCTTTTGAGAGCCGGTTGCGCAGGCCCTGCAGATAGGTTGAGAGGGCAGCCTTGGTGGAACCGTAAAGGTAGTTGCTTTGCCGCCCTCGGTCGCCGGCGACGGAAGATACCGCCGCTATGAAACCGCCCCGCCGCTGCTCGAAGTAGTTGGCGGCGAGGTTGAGGATGGAGACTGCGGAAGTGTAGTTCACGTCGATCATGCGCCGCGCCAGCTCAAAGTCGCGCTGGGCGTCGGCTTGCTCGGCCATGTAGCCATGGCAGAGCACCACGCCCTGGAGCCCGCCGGAAACTTCGTTTACACAGAATTCAAAGAACCGCGCGTGCGAATCGAACGCTTCAGCGTCGAATTCCCTGACGACGACTTTTACACCATGTCGAACTCGCAGATCGGCTGCCGAGCGGGCAGTCTCCTGCGGATCGCGCCCGGCGAGGATGAGGTCGTGTCCTGCCGCCGCGAATTCCTGCGCGACAGCGCGGCCAATCGCCGACGTGGCGCCCAGGACCAGCACCGCACCGGCCCTGGCGGGTTGGCCTGGGATCATGGTCCCTCCACGATCTGAAGCCGTCGCGCGAGCGAGGAGTTGAATCGATTCATGGGATCGAGCCGGCGCTTGATCTGTCGAAAGCGGCTGAGATTGGGATACATCGCGGCGAAGCTCTCCGGGGTGGTGCAGGCGTCCTTGGCGAGGTAGACGCGTCCGCCATGCCGCAGGACGACCTGGTCGAGCTCGCGCAGGAACTCGAGCACGTCCGGTCCGGTGTTGGGAAGGTCCAGCGCGAGGGTGTAGCCTTTGCGGGGGAACGAGAGCAGGCCATCGCCCTGCACGCCGAAAGTCTTGAGTACGGCAAGAAACGAGGCCCGGCGCGACGCGGAGAGCTTCTCCAGGAGCTCCACCAATCCCGCTCGCCCCGCATCCGGCGGGATGACCATCTGGTATTGCAGGAACCCGCGTTTTCCATAGAGGCGGTTCCAGCCGTGCACGGAGTCGAGCGGATAGAAGAACGAGTCGTAGGTGACGACGCGGCGGGTGTTCCTGTGACGTCTATAAAATGCCGCGTTGAACAGGCGGACGCTCCTCGGACCCAGGACAAACGACGGCGCGTAGAGGGGGACGCTGCGCTTGCCCCTGGCCCGGATGTGCAGCGGGTCCTCGCGCAACGCAGCGGGGAGATCCGAGGCTGGCGTGTGATCGCCGCGCATCAAGACGGACCGGCCCAGCGAAGCGCCGCCAGCGAGACAATCAATCCAGGCGACCGAGTAGCGGTAGCTCTCATCCCCCGCGGCAAACGATTCGAGGGCTTCGTCGAGATTGGCGGCCTTATGAAAGTCGACGGTGACGTAAGCGGACTGCACGCGACGCAGTTGCAGGCGAGCGCGCAAGATAGCGCCGGTGAGGCCCATCGCGCCGACGGTGGCCCAGAAGGCGTCGACGTTCTGCTCGCGCGAGCACTGCAGTGTTTCGCCTGTGCCGGTGAGGAGGTCCAAGTCAAGGATGAAGCAGGAGATGGAGCCGTCGTGATGATGGTTTTTGCCATGCAGGTCCGAGGCAATCGCCCCGCCGACCGTGACAAACCTGGTGCCGGGCGAAACCGGGAGGAACCATCCGCGCGGGAGGAAGGTTTCGATGATGTCGGCGAAGCTGACGCCCCCCTCGCAATCCAGCACGCCCGTTGCGGGATCGAAGTCGAGCATCCGGTCGAGGCGCTCATGCAGGACGACGCCCGCGCCTTCGTTCAGGGCGGCGTCGCCGTACGCTCGGCCGAGACCCCTCGAGATGTAGCTGGGCTGCGCGGGCGCCGCGACGATCTCGCTCAATTCATGCAGCTTCTCGGGGCGCAGCACGTGGCACGTCTGGACCGGATAGTTTCCCCACCCACTTAGCTCGCGCGTAACAAACCGGCTCATCTCAGATGCCTTTGTGCGGGGGCCAGGCGGCCAGGAAAACCAGCAGGGACGCCAGCGCGACGGCGATAAAGCTGACGCGATCCGTGAGGGCGAAAACGATCGGGTCGTCGTGCAGCGCGCGCCTCTTGGCGAAGAACCAGACGCGCGTGAGCCAGTAGAGCAGGATCGGACAGACGAGCCACAACAGGAAAGGCCTGGCATAGAGCTGAAAGACGTTCTCGCTGTTGATGTAGAGCGCGAGCACGAGGACGGCCATGTAGCCGCTGGTCGGCCCGACGCTCTCGATGACGCTCATGTCCTCGACGCGGTAACCGCGTCCGCAGATGGCGTCCTGCGCCATCTCCTGGACGGCGACGAGCTCCGTATAGCGTTTCGCAAAAGCGAGGCTGAGGAAAAAGAACATGCAGAAGGCGAGGAGCCACTGGGTGACGGGCACGTCGGCGGCGATACCGCCGGCGAGGACGCGGTGCGTATAGAGGGCCGCGAGAACCACGACGTCGACCAGCAGCTTGCGCTTGAAGTAGAGGGAATAAGCGGTCGTGAGCAGCACGTAGAGCGCAAGCATTCCCGCGAACTTCCAGGGGAGGAACAGAAATGAGAGCAAAAACGACCCGCCGAACAACGCGGCGATCAGCGCGGGCGCGATCGAGACGGGAAGTCTGCCGGAGGGGAAAGGGCGCAGGCTCTTGCGCGGGTGCTGCCGGTCGGCCTCGATATCCATCCGGTCATTCAAGACGTAGACGGCCGACGCGCAGAGGCAGAAGGTGACGAACGCCACCAGGGCATGCAGCCACTTCTCGCGGTGCTGGGGCGTCGCAAGATTCACGTGCGCGAGCAAGAGGGGCAGAAGCAAGAGCAGGTTCTTCACCCACTGGTGCGGCCTGAGAAGCTGGACGACGGGATGGACGCCTTTGCCGCGCGTGAGGTCTCCTGTGGGCAGCACGCGCGGCGCCGTGCGAAACACGCGCAAGCGAAGCTCACCCGAATCCGCTTCGCCCGCTCAGGTCATACACCGAGGCCGGCGAAGGGTTTATCAGTATAATCGAACCCCGCTGCGCCCCAACTGCCGCCCAAACCAACGGTGCGAGGCCGCGTGGAGACAACGAAGGATGATGCATGCCACAAACTGTTTGGCGGCATGCAATTATTCACCTTGCTTGTAGGTGCTCAGTCCGATATCACCCACAGGGTTGGTTGTGCCGGACAGTGACGTGGAACTGTCCGGAGGTGGGGCCGGGCGGATTCGCACGGCTCGACTGAACGCGATTGGCTGGGAACGGGTTGGAGGAAATAGCGCCTACCTGGGGGCGCGCGCCGCACGGAGGTTACGCGCGGAGTGGATTCCTCGCCCGTACCGCTGACGAGTTCCGTCGCCCTGAACATCGCGCGATGTTCCGCAGGGCCATTCGCGGCTTCACGGACCCGGGCGAAACGCGCCACGAGATCCGTTGAAGGAGCCCAAGACATGCCTCGCCAACTTCGTCAATTACCCTGGTCTGTTGCAACCAGGGTGGGTCGCTCGGTAGTCGAGCTGTTGGAGCCTCGCCGACTGCTCGCCGGCGCCACGGCTGATGCGCCGTCGGACGGCGGGACCCAAGCGGCGGCGGTCGAAACTCTGGCCGCTACACAAGGCTTGCAGACGACCTACGGAAGCAATGGCCTCAAAACATTAACGTATAACGGCGTCACGTTGCTCGACACGAGCGTCAGCCGGTATGACGGCTTCCGCGTGCGCGACTTCCGGATCCGGCGAAGCACCGGCGCCATTGAAACACACATCACTGATCCCGCGTTCACCACGAGCTGGGACGCAGCTCAGCAACGGCTGACCTTGACCTACTCCTGGGGCCGCGTCAGCACGCAGTACGTGCAGAGCGGCGACCGGCTAAACCTGAACATCACGGTGTCGAACACGACGTCGGGCGACACGCTGCTCGGCATCAATCTCTTCCCGTTGTCGCTGAACTTCCCTTCGATGCCGGTGGGGTTTGATCGAGTCAACCCCCAGGTAGGATTTAACATTTCCGGACCGACGGCTGTCGGCGCCAACTACGGACAAGGGCTCGCCGTGGTGGCCAATGACGATGTCGCTCGACCGCTCTATGCCGGACTTTGGAACAACGGGGATACCGGGCATTGGGACGTTTGGGCCGGAAGCTATCCCCTTTCGTATCAGCCTTCCAGCTGGCCGGCCATTAATCGACCCATCGCGCCCGCAAGTTCCGACACCTATGCGTTGTCGTTGCGTTTTGCGCCCGCCAGCGCGACGACCACCGCGGTGGCGAGTGATGTGTATCAGAACTACGCCGCCGCCTTCCCGTTCCAGGTGAACTGGGCGGACCGGCGACCGATCGCGTCCTTGCTGCCGGCCGCTTCGGCGACGTCCAGCCGCACCTCCACCAATCCCCGCGGGTGGTTCAACGATCCAACCATCAATGTCCTGACCGCTGACGGGCTTGCGATATTCCGCACCCGGCTGCTGGCGTACGCCGATCAGAGCGTGGCGATCCTGAAACAGATGAATGCGCAGGGCGCCGTTACCTGGGATATCGAAGGCGAGCAATACACCACCGCCACTTACGTTGGCGATCCGCGCGTGGCGACGCAGATGGCGCCGGAGTTGTCTTACCTGGGTGTCGTGGACGATTACTTCAGGAAATTCCGCGATGCTGCTCTGCGCGTGGGCCTCACCATCCGGCCGCAACAGCTCCAGATGTCGACGTTCACGCAGCTGACCTCGCCGGACCCGTTCCAGACGCTGAACGACAAGGTGAACTTCGCCCAGCAACGATGGGGTTGCACACTCTTTTACATCGATTCCAACAACCAGTACGACGCCGCAGTCGTGAAGCGCGTGGCGGATCTGCATCCGGATTCTCTGTTCATCCCCGAACACGAAAGCAACGCGCACTTCGCCTACGGCACGCCGTATGGAGAAGTGAACCTGGGCTACCTCTCTACGGGTTCGCAGCCGCGGCAGCTTTACTCCGGTAGTTTCAGCATCATCAATACCGGCGTCACGCCGCTCGGTCCGTTGCGCGACACGTTGGCCGCGTCGGTTCGCAACGGCGACATCCTGATGTTCCAGGGGTGGTGGAACAACCCCAACAACGAGATCGTTAAGCAGATTTACGCGGGGGGCCCACCGGCCGTGCCCGGCGGGCTGGTGGCTTCGTCGACTTCGCGCAACACCGTAAGCCTGTCGTGGGCGGACGTCGCGGGCGAGGACGGATATACGCTGCAGCGCTCTGACAACGGAGTTGACGGCTGGGCGAATGTGGCCACGTTGGGGCTCGACCAGACCAGCTATCAGGACACGGGTCTGGCCGACGGCAGCCGGTACTACTATCGCGTTTCGAGCTTCAACAGCGACGGCGCCTCCGGCTATAGCCCCGGGGCGCTGGCAATCACCCTGCTTCCGGCGCCGACGGGACTGAGCGCTTCAGCGGTAAGCAACTCGCAGGTGAATCTCACGTGGTCCGACGCCTCCAATGGGGAGACAGGATTCGCAATCCAGCGCTCGCGCAGCGGAGGGGACTGGCTGAGCATTGGGAGCGCGGGGGCAAACCAGACGTCCTTCAGCGCGACCGGACTTTCGGCCGGCGTTCAATACTTCTTCCGCGTTCAATCGGTGACGTCGGTGACGACCTCGGCATGGTCAAACACCGCCAGCGCCACGCCAAGTTCACTTTCAGCGCTGTGGCGTGACAGCGATATCGGCGCCCCCCAATTCGCCGGCAGCGCCGTTCAGACATCGGCCAGCTCGTTTACCCTGACGGGCAGCGGCGACGACATCTGGAGCAAGGCCGATTCGTTCCACTTCCTGTACCAGCCGATGAACGGCGACGGCCAGATCATCGCCCGCGTCGCCTCGGTGCAGCGGACGAACAACTGGGCGAAGGCCGGCGTGATGATCCGCGAGACCCTGGGGTCCTCCTCGAAGCATGCATCGATGTTCGTGACCGCGGCACAGGGTGTTTCTTTCCAGCGGCGGCTGGCGACCGGCGCCTCGTCCACCAGCACCACCAGCGGCGGTTTCGCAGCGCCGTATTGGGTGAAGCTCGTGCGGTCCGGGCCTGCGTTCACCGGGTATCGCTCGTCGGACGGCGTCAGCTGGATCAAGATTGGCTCGGACACGATCAACATGGCTGCCAACGTGTACGTCGGGCTGGCGCTGACCGCGCACAACAACAACCAGCTCAACACGTCGACGTTCGACAACGTCTCGGTCGTGCCTTGATTGATCCATATTAGCGAGCGGCTTTGAATCAGACGCATCACGCCCTTAAGGCGGCGCGCTCGTGCCGGCATTTCGCCTCCAGGATAAAGTTCGCCAGTGAATGATTCTTACACAGAGCCGCGGCGCCGAGATTTGCGTCGGCTGGTGGAACTGTGCCTGCTTCTGTGCGTCGCGATTGGCATTTACTGGGTGCTTGGCCGTCGCGAGGCGCGTGCGCCGGTGGAGGTCTATGAGGGAGTCACCTACCGATGCGAGGATCAGTCGGATTCGGCGCAGGGGAGCGGGCTGATTCACGTGCTGCAGGTGGATTTGCGCGCCCCGGGCGTGGAACTTTACCTTACGCCGGTCGATGTCGCGGCGGCGGCGGCCGGGTGGGAATATCGGCTGCGCTTCCCGGGCCGGGTGCTGGCGCAGGAGAACCTGGCGGCTGTGGTGAACGGGACGCTGTTCACTTCGCGCACCGGCCCGCTTGCGCTTCCGGGCGCCATGGCGCGATCGGGAGAGATGATCGTTGTCGACGGAGCGGTGAATCATGTCGATTCGCACAGTTATCTGTTGTGGTTTGAAGCAGACCTGACGCCGCATGTTTGCCGGACCACTCCCCCACCGGCGGAGGTGCTCCGCCAGGCGCGCTGGGGCATTGCGGGACAGGAGGTGGTGCTGCAGAAGGGCGCCTCCAGGCCGGACACCCTGACGATGCCGAACACGCGCACCATGCTGGCGATCAACACGGAGCGGCGGTTGCTGTGGATCGCGGTATTCGAGGACGCTTCGTTCCGGATGGCGGCCGATTACCTGGGCACTCTGGGCGCGCAGGATGGGATCATGCTGGATGGCGGCGCTTCCAGCGCCATGCTGCTGGGCGATGACGCGCGCGGCGTTCGAGCAGGGAGCGTCCTTGGCGGCTGGCGGCCGGTGCCCACGCATTTTGGGGTTCGTGCCCGCGCGCTGCCGAGCGCGGCGTCGTTTCGTTGATTCACCGGCGGCCGCGTTTCCGTGCCTTCCGCGGCCGCTTGAAAGGTGGATAATCGGCGCCATGAGCGCGATGCCCGTTTCCCGATGGCGCGAATTCCACGGCACGGCTTTCGAAGGCGCGCGAGTGCTGGTCACCGGCGGCGCGGGGTTCATCGGGTCACATCTTTCCGAGGCGCTTTCGACTCTGGGCGCGTCGGTGGTCGTGCTTGACAGCCTCGAGGGTGGCAGCACGGAAAACCTGAGCTCGTTCAGGATCTCGCAGTTCATCGAGGGATCCATTCTGGACGAGCAGATTCTGTCGCGCTGCGCGCGCGGATGTGAGTTTGTGTTTCATCAGGCGGCGCTGGGTTCGGTTCCGCGCAGCGTGGAACAGCCGCGGCGGTACCAGGAGGTGAATGCGACGGGGACGCTGAATGTGCTCGAGGCGTCGCGCGCGGCCGGGGTGCGCCGGGTGATGTTCGCGGCGAGCTCCAGCGCTTACGGAGACCCCGTGGAGCCGGGCGCGAAGAGCGAGACCATTGCGCCGGCGCCGCGGAGCCCCTACGCCGCGACCAAGGTTGCCGGGGAGGCGTTGCTGGCGGCTTACAGCGCGTGCTATGAGATCGACGCGGTGTCGCTGCGCTACTTCAACATCTTCGGGCCGCGGCAGAACGCCAACAGCGCCTATGCGGCGGTGATCGCGGCGTTTGCCAGGGCGATCTTGAGCGGTCAGCGGCCGGTGATCTTCGGCGACGGCGATCAATCGCGCGATTTCACCTACGTCGCCAACGCGGTGCACGCGAACCTGCTGGCGGCGCGGCGCGACAAACCGCTCGACGGCAGCGCGATCAACGTGGCCTGCGGGCAAAGCGTGAGCGTCAACCAACTGGCGGCGGCGATGGCGCGGCTGCTGGGGTGCGACACCCTCAAGCCGGTTTACGAGCCTGTCCGGCAGGGCGACGTGAAGCACTCCCTCGCAGACCTCGCCCGGGCCCGAAGGCTGCTGGGGTATGAGCCGGTGGTGGGATTTGAAGAGGGGCTGGCCGCGACGGTGGCGTGGTACCGGGAGCAGAAGCGATAGCGGCGGATGCGGCCGTCGATCGGTTGATCATGCGCTGACGATGTGGTTGCGGGGGCCTTTTATGTCGCGCAGGGCGTTGCGGGTGTCGACGATGAGTTTGGCGTGGTCGGCGATGAGCTGCCAGTCGTAGGCGCGGTGGTGGGTTGCGATCAGCACACAGTCATAGGAGCCGAGCGATTCGGCAGTCAACGGGACGCTGCTGCGCTGCAGGTCGTAGCGGCGCATCTTGTGGGTGGCGGGGACGTGGGGATCGTTGTAGTCGACCTTTGCGCCGAGCTCTTCGAGCCGTCTGATCAATTCGAAGCTGGGGCTCTCGCGCACGTCGTCAACGTCGGGTTTGTAGGCCAGACCAAGAATGAGAATGCGGCTGCCTTTGACGGAGCGGGAGCGCTCGTTGAGGGCCAGCGTGAGCCGGCCGATCACGTACTCGGGCATCAGGTGATTGATCTGGCCGGCGAGCTCGATGAAGCGCGTCGGCATGCCTACTTCGCGGGCCTTCCAGGTGAGGTAGAACGGGTCGATCGGGATGCAGTGACCGCCGAGGCCCGGGCCGGGATAGAACGGCTGGAAGCCGAAAGGCTTGGTGGCAGCGGCGGCGATGACTTCCCAAATATCGATGCCCATGGCGGTCAGCACCATCTTCATTTCGTTGACCAGGGCGATGTTGACGGCGCGGTAGATATTTTCGAGCAGCTTGGCGGCCTCGGCGACCTCGGCGCTGGAGACGGGGATGACCTTCTGGACGGCCTTGCGGTAAAGCGCCTGCGCGATGGAGCCGGACGCGGGATCGATGCCGCCGACAAGCTTGGGAATGCTTCGCGTGTCGAAGTCCCGGCGGCCGGGGTCTTCGCGCTCCGGGGAGTAAGCGAGGTAGAAGTCGGCGCCGCAGCGCAATCCAGTCGCCTCGAGGCGCGGGAGCACGACCTCGCGGGTAGTGCGCGGATAGGTGGTGGACTCAAGGACGACGAGCTGCGCGGGACGGAGGGTCCTGGCGATGTCGTCGGCGGTGCGCTCGACGTAGCTCAGGTCGGGCTCGAGATGGGGACCCAGCGGCGTGGGGACGCAGGTGAGGATCGCGTCGGCCTCAACGAGGCGGGAGAAGTCATCCGTCACGTCAAACCGGCCGGCTGCGAGGAGGTCTTTCGCGAGGGAAGGGCCGAGGTGCTTGAGATAGTTCTCGCCGCGCTTGAGCGCGGCGATCTTGGCCGGGTCAATGTCGAAGCCGATGAGTGAGAATCCGGCGCGATGGAACGCTGCGAGCAGGGGCAGGCCGACATAGCCGAGGCCGATGACGCCGACGATTGCCGTTCTCGCCTCGATCTTTTCCTGAAGTGTCATTCGCTACTCCCACTGGGGCTTAGACTTAGATATTGTAACCAAGTTGGTCCCCGCAGCGCGAGCGCGAGCTCGTTTTCGATCGGCGGCTGGAGCGTCAGGGTATACTCTTCAGGAGAGTAAACCCCCCACTACACCCGCAGAGCAGCTTGCCGCCATGGAAGGGCGGGTCGATGTGCAACCACCTGGGCGGGCTCGATGACTTCGGCAGCAGCGTGGTGATTCAGCCTCTCCTTCCACCTAGAGTGCGGGAAGGTTGACGGCTGAAAGGAGTTTTCATGTTCGGTTGCGGCGCGAAAGGTTGGTTGGCTGGGGCGTTGCTGGGGGCGGTGGCGCTGTGCACGGATTGGACGGCGGCTGCACCTCCGCGGGCGGAGAAGGTCCCGACGTTTTCCGTGCGGGCGCGGGTGACTTCGGCCGGCGGGAAGGAGCCGGCGGCGGAACAGAAGTTTGGCTTCCGGCTCGGGGCTTCGGCGTCGGAGGTCGCGGGGAATGGCTGGAGCGAGCCGCTGAAGTTCGACAGCGCGCAGGTCGATGCCGCGCTCAAAGCGTTCTCCCCCTATGCAGAAGGTTGGCCGGTGAAGGCCGCTCTGGCGGTGAGCGGCGTGGTGGATCCGACGAAGGTGGAATTGGAGATCAGCATCGATGGCGTGCAGCAGGCGGTGAAGAGCAGTGCGGAGCTGTTTGGCCCCTCGCTTGGTCTGGCGCTGTGGCGTGACGAGAAGGACCAGCCGCGGGTCGGAACGCTGGCCGACTTCAACCAGGTTCGATACTGGGATGCGATCCGCGAGGTGAAGGTGCCGGAAGAGTTGCGGCCGAAGAAGCTGCTGATCATCGACCGCTTCATCGGCGGCGATGAGGACCGGCGGAATTGGCGCGAGGGAATCACCAATCTTTCGCATGCGGGGTTCAGCGCGATCCTGCTGCCGCCGAGCAAGCCGGTCAGGGCACTTTTGCAGGAGACGCCGATCAAGAAGATCGCGTGGGCGATCTACTGCCCGCCGGGCTATGCGTTCGACACCGGCAAGCCCGCTCAGACCGAACAGTGGGCGCAGAAGGAGGCGGACACGTACCTTCAGGCGGGATATCTGCCGACGGACATGGCGGCCTTCGCGATGTCGGATGAGCCGGGATGGTACTACCCGTCGCAATTGAAGATGCTCGACGAGCCCGGCGCGCTGAAGCGATTTCATGAGTATCTCATGGCGCAGAAGCTGGAGCCGCGGGATGTGGGGGCCGGGAATTGGGAGGCGGTAAAGCCGATCGCGCGGTCTGGCGCGAAGGACCTGGCATCGAAACGGTTGTACTACTGGACGATGCGTTTTTTCGCGTGGGATTCCAACCGCTACTTCGCCGAATGCACCAAGGCGCTGGAGAAGGCGTTTTATCCGGGGATGCCGATCACGGTGAATTTCAATTTCTTCGCCGGGCGGTTTTACGTTCCCGGCGCGGTGGCGAACAACCCGGACAAGACGAGCCCCGACGCGGGGATGGGCGGGAACGACTGGCTGGAGTTCGGCCGGATGCGCGGCTCGACGATGCTCTGGACGGAGGACTGGTTCGGCGACAGCCTCGCGTACCAGTGGTCGTTCTACTGCGCGAAGATGCGCAGCGCCGCGGAGAAGGGGCAGGTGAACTTCGGCGGGTATGTGATCGGCCGGACGGCGGGCGGACGCGATGAAGGCGTGCTGCAGAAGATGCTCTCGATCGTCGGCAACGGCGGCAAGGTGATCAAGTTTTACGTGTTTGGCCCCGAGTATGAATTTCCCGGCAATTGTTATTCGGAAAACCCGACGCTGCTGAAGAAGATCGCCGAGGCGAACATGTGCATCGGCAAAGCGGAAGAGTTGCTATGGGAAGGGAAGCGGCCGCGGTCGCAGGTGGCCATCCTGTCGCCGCGAAGTTCGGAGCCGTGGGATTCGGTGGGGATCAGCGACGCGACGAACAACAATCTGAACGCCGCGACGGTGGACTACATGGCGGAGGTGGCGGATCTGTACCTCGCGCTGCAGCACGCGAACACGGCGGTGGATTTCGTGGAAGAGGAAGACCTCTCGGCGCAGGGTCTGGCTTCGTACAAGGTGCTGTACCTCACCGAGCCCGACGTGCCCGAAGAGGCGCAGCACGGCGTGGCGGAATGGGTGAAGGCGGGCGGGACGCTGGTGACGGTAAGCGGGGCCGCGGCGCAGGACCGGTATAACGAACCGTGCAAGGTGCTGAGCGATGCGACCGGCGTGCGCGAGGAACCGCGGCAGCGAATGAACATCGCGGACATCTCGGACTTAAAGGACGTCGCCAGGGGAAAGGGACAGGCCGGCGAGTTTGGCGCGCTGGGGATCCGCGGAAAGATCATCGGGCAACCCGGTGAAGTTATCGCGAGTTTTGACAACGGGACTCCCGCGGTGGTGCGGAAGAAGGTGGAGCGCGGCAACGTGGTTCACTTCGCGTGGATGCCCGGTTTGTCTTATCGCCGCTCGGCGACGGGGACGAAAGATCAGTTGCCGACGGGGTTCTCGGAAAGCCTGCGCCGTTACATCACGATGCCGCTCAAACTGGCCGGCGTGCAGGCGCCGGTGAGCGCGAGCGTCGCGATGGTGGAGACGCCGATGCTTGTGTCGGAGAAAGGCGCGGCGCTGACGATATTGAACTGGACCGGCGAGCCCATCGAGAAGCTCACGCTCACGGTGCGGCCGGGCTTTGAGGTGAAGAGTGCGACGAGCGTGCGCGGGCAGGAGGTGGGGATGAAAAAGACGACGGACGGCATCGAGTTGACGCTGGCGGTGAAGGGAGCGGACATCCTGCTGTTGCACAAGTAAGGGGGCCATCGCTTGAAAGATGCGGCGATTTGATTTCGTGAACAGGCCGCTTACAGTGAGATGCGGCGTATACGGGTAGACACGATGAGCGGTTTGAATGTGCTGGCACAGACGGATTCGGGGGCGCCGCACGGGTGGGCGCCGGTGGTGCTGCTGCTCGTCATCGCGATCGGCTTCGCGGCGGGAAACCTGGCGCTGTCGCTGCTCCTGGGCCCGTCGCGCACGGGACCGGGCAAATCGGAAGCCTATGAGAGCGGCATGGTGCCGGTGGGCGACACTCGCCGGCGGTTCAACGTGCGGTTCTACATCGTCGCGATGATCTTCCTGGTGTTCGACGTGGAAATCGTTTTCCTCTACCCGTGGGCGACGATCTTCGCTCCGTCGGTCGCGCAGCGCGTGACAACGGCGTCCGGGATGGATTTCGGCGCGCTGCTGCTGATTGAGATGGTGATCTTCGTGGCGATCCTTCTGCTCGCGTACGTGTATGCGTGGGGCAAGGGCGTGTTCCGGTGGGACTGAAATCATTTGCGATTTGCGATTTGCGATTTGCGATTTTGGTCTCCAAGAGCGTGCTAGAATTCGTTGATCCGTGTTGATTCTTGCCGTTGGAAGTTACTGATGGATACGCAGCTTTTGCCTGACAACGTGCTGACGACGCAGTTGAAGAAAGTGGTCAACTGGTCGCGGCGCAGCTCGCTCTGGCCGATGCCGTTTGCGACGGCGTGTTGCGGGATTGAACTGATGGCGACGGCCTCGTCGAGATATGACTTGGCGCGGTTCGGGGCGGAGGCGATGCGCTTCAGCCCGCGGCAGAGCGATCTGATGATCGTCGCGGGCCGCGTCACGATCAAAATGATGCCGGTGCTGCAGCATATCTACCAGCAGATGACGGAGCCCAAGTGGGTCATCAGCATGGGGGCCTGCGCCAGCACGGGCGGCGTGTTCGACGCTTATGCGACGATTCAGGGGGTGGACCAGTTCATGCCGGTGGATGTTTACGTTCCCGGCTGCCCGCCGCGACCCGAGACGCTGATCGAGGGGATCATGGCGATTCAGCGGATCATCGACGAAGAAGGCCTGCCGCCGAGCGGCAAGCGGCGCCCGCTGCACCTTGCAGTGGAACCCACCTACAAGCCGGAGCCGCAGCCGATCCCGCTGACCGCGGGGGGAAAGCCGCTGGCGGTGTAGAGCATCTGCAAATTGCACGGACAGGGTGTAACCATCGCGACGATTCACTCGCGGTTCTGGGCCCGTGTTTCCATCAACCGCAAAGACGCTGCTATGCCACGCACGGGCTCGGATTCTGTGGCGGCTCGGAGCGCTTGTTTGATCTCATGAGCGTCGCGATCGCCGCAGAAACAACGCATCCTTAACCGCGCAACGCGCTGAGAATGCTCTGGTTGCGCAGATGTGGCTGAGTGCTATAAAAAACGGTTTCGGTTTTCATCGCGGCGGGCGTGCAGCTAGAGTAGCGTCTATCTCATCACCGTCACAAGGCAGGCCGTACATCATGGGTTTTGGGCTTGGACCGGCAGGACCGACCAACGGATCGGACTCTTGCCG
>JBBRCX010000047.1:0-35535 GCA_038204465.1 Tepidisphaerales bacterium
AACCATCGCATGAACGCCGTCACATCGCCATCCTCCCTTGGCCACAACACCAGATGCCAATGGTTCGACATCAGGCACCAGTCCAAAATGCGGATCGGCATGCGCTGGTAGGCCAGGAGCAGAACCCGGTGGAAAGCGAGAAAATCCTCGTCCATCTTGAACAACCGCAGCCGGCCGTTGGCGCGATTCAACACGTGATAGACCAGCCCACCGGGGGCATTCCGTGCTATTCGAGGCATGGCGGAGGAGTGTAATCGAGTAGAGTTCTGATGTAAAGGTTCGCGTCACCTTTAGTTATCCCGCGCGTCACCTTTAGTTATCCCGCGTCACCTTTAGTTATCCCGATGCGTTCGTCAGGATCCTGGCGGAGGTCAAGCAGGCGGTGCCGCTGCGGATCCTGGGCTACTGCCTGATGCCGAATCACTGGCATCTGGTGCTGTGGCCGCGGGAGGATGGCGAGTTGTCGCGCTTCATGCTGCGGCTGAGCACCACGCACGTGCGGCGGCGCTACGCGCACCTGCATGATGCGAGCGGCGGGCATTTGTATCAGGGCCGGTTCAAGAGCTTTCCGGTTGAGCGCGATGATCATCTGCTGACGCTGCTGCGTTATGTGGAGGGGAACGCGGTTCGGGCGAAGCTGGTTCGAGAGGCTCGGCGGTGGCGTTGGTGCAGCCTGGCGGCGCGAGCGGATCGGGCGGATTGGCTCGACCCGTGGCCGGTGGAGGTTCCGCGCGACTGGCCGGCGACGGTTGACGAGCTGGCAGCGGATGAGTTGCAGCGGCTGCGGATCAGTGCGCAGCGGGGCACGCCGTTCGGCTCGGCGGGCTGGACGCAGCGAATGGCCGAGCGGCTGGGGCTGGAGAACACGCTCAGACCGCGGGGCCGGCCAAGGAAACAACGAAAGTTGGACAAATAGGAATGACCAAGGAATGACCCCTTTTGGCCCGACGCTATCTCGCCAGCCATCACAGATCGGCAAGGTTCCCGCGAGTATCAGAATGGACGAACCTGTCGAGGGGTAACAGAAGCCTGAAACAGACGGGGGTGTTATTGCCTGCCCTTGAACCGATCCTGCCAAAGTCCGGACCAGTGCTGTGCCCACCGTACGGCCTCGTCCTCATCAATCTTGACTGCGGGAAAAGCGCACAGTACCTCCGTCGCCGGATCGTCCCGCTCCAGACGGAACGCACCTAGTTATAGTTAATTAACCGAGCGCCGGACGCGGCGATAGGGGTATGTTCGGGGGTGCTGTTTGTGCGGTTTCGGACTGATTCCTGGTGGGGAGGCGGGGGGGTGGTGGGAAGAGAAACGATTTTGCCCGGGAAGCGGCGGCGGGCCGGTGGAGGATGTTCGGAATTGCGACGGCGTTGCGGTGGCGGTGGGATGGTTGGCGGATGGGGGTGGGACGGTTGGCGGATGGCGGTGGGATGGTTGGCGGATGGCGGTCGTGTGGGATTTTGAAGCTCTGAAGCGGGTGGCTTGTCGGAAAGCGATGGTTTCGCGCGTCTCGGTAAGCGCTGGGGGCTTTTAGACTAACGAGGGGCGCACGGACGCACAACAAAGTAGAACGGGGCAGGCATGGGCCTGCCCCGCGGTGAGCATTTGCGACGAGGGTTCGGGTTACTTATTCATCTCGCTATCCGGCTCCTTCATTTCTCTTTCGGCTGCGGCCTTGCCGCCTGTGCCGGTTTCCTGATCGGCGCCGGTGATGTCCCTGGGGCCGGTGCCCATGTTCTCGGCGCCCTTCACGTCGCGCGTGGCGGGCATTTCCGCGGCGGCGCCTCTAACGCGGTCGCGATCGTCAATCATGCGATCGTCCATGCTGCCGCGCAGGTTCGACTCGCCGGCGCGGATAGCGCCCCCGGCGATTCGGTCGCCGGAATTGCCTGACGGGTCGGTCTTCAGATCATCTTCGCCAGCGTGGATGATGACGGACTTTCCAACGACGCCATTGTCCGGGCCGTCGAGGGAGAGGCCGCGCACCACCGTATCCAGTGTCGCATGGCCGCTGCCGTCGGCGGTGATGTTGCCGAGGTCGCCGGCGTGGTGCTCATCACCCATCAGGCCGCCATGATGCTTGCCGGCGGGGTTGAAATGATCGCCGGCGCTCTTGAGGTCCGCGGAGCTGAGGTCATCCTTCTGGTGGAGATGGATTCCGTGCTTGGAGTTTGGCTGGACGCCATTCAGCTCGACACGGACGCGGACGCCGTTTGCTTCCTGGGTGAAGACGACGGTGCCGCGAACGTTGGTGTCCTTGGCAGCGGCCGCGGGTCTGATCGTAGCGACTGCCGCTTTGCTCGATTCCATTGTCCTGGCGTCGCGCCAGCCGTCGCCGCCCTTGTCGCGCGGGTTAGGCATTTCGGAGTCGGAGGGGCCGCGGCTGCGCGATCCATAGTCGGTGCGCGACCATGAATCATGGCGCATCGCTCCTGAGGGCTTGTTGAAGTCGCGGTTGGAGCGTTCGAACGGCGGGTTCCAGGCTGGCATGGTGGGGGCCTGGCCGTTCTCGCAACCGGCGGTGAACAGGGCCACGGCGAGCAGCCCGCCGGCGGAGAGGATTCGGAATCGTATCATTGGAGGCCTCCGAGAGTTGGTAGTTCAAAGGGGCCGGCCACCATGGCCGGCCCGGAATCGGCATCCTATGGGGGAGCGTTCCGGGCAAGCAATGGAAAATCTGTCCTGGATCTGCGCGATGGGTACCGACGGACTGACTGCATCCGCGCGGCTTGCCATAGAAGTTGGGCGCGGCGCAACAATTTAGATCGTGTATTCGCGAAGTTTCCGCATGACTCCCGTAACGGCGCCGCCCTGGGCGCCCAGCGCGCGGTACATCGCATAGAGCTCATCGTATTGTTTGCGGGCGGTCCGCTCCGGTCGGTAGACGATGTCCTCGCGCTGGCGGGCCATCGCATGGATCGCCTGACTGAGGCTCGCATGCCCGGTTGCCTGCGGTCCGGCTGCGAGGCAGCCAAGAATGGCCGCGCCCAGAGCGACGGATTGATCGCTTTCGGCGAGCTTGATCTTTTCATTCAACACATCGGAGTAGATCTGCATGAGCAGCGGGGAGCGGCTGGGCAATCCGCCGCTGGCGACGAAGCGCCGCACGGGGACTCCGGCGTCGCGAAGCGTGTCGACGATCCAGCGCACGCCGAAAGCCGTCGCTTCCAGAAGGGCGCGATACATTTGCTCGGGCCGTGTCCCCAGCGTCAGTCCGACGAACGCGCCGCTGAGGCGGCCGTCCATGAGCGGCGTGCGGCAGCCGTTGAGCCAATCAAGGGCCAGCACGCCCCCTGATCCGGGCGGGAGCATCGCGGCCCGGCTGGTCATCTCGGTGTGCGAGAGCCCGAACGTTTCCACGAGCCATGCGAAGGCGTCGCCGACGCTGGACTGGCCGGTTTCGTAGCCAAAATATCCCGGCAGGATTCCGTCCTCGACCACGCCCGCGACACCCGGCACGAGTTGCTCGACGCGGCTGTTCATCATGTGACAGGCGCTGGTTCCCATGACCAGGACCATGGTGGAAGGTGATGCGACACCGGCGCCGGGAACGCCGGCGTGGGCGTCGATGATCGCTACGGATACTGGCGTTCCCGCGGAGAGGCCGAGCATTTGGGCGGCCTCGGGAGTAAGCAATCCGGCCTTCTGCCCGGGAGCGGCCAGCGTTCCCGGCATCTTGGCGATGACGACCTCTTTCATGCGCGGGTCGACTGCTTCGAAGTAGTCTGCGGAGGGGTAGCCGGTCTTGCTGTTCCAACAAGCCTTATAGCCAGCTTGACAGGTGGAGCGCACGAGATGATTCGGGGAACAGCGGGGGAATGGTCCGCTGACGAGCTGCCAGATGAGCCAATCGCCGCCTTCGAGCCAGACCCGGGTTGCGTCATAAGCCTCCGGCGCGCCGCGGAGTGTCTCCAGGATCTTGGGGAAGAACCATTCGAGGCCGATGATTCCGCCGTAACGGGAGAGCCACGGCTCTTTGCGCTCCCGCGCGACCTGGTTGATGCGGTCGGTCTCGGATTTGGCGCCGTGGTGTTTCCAGAGCTTGGGCCAGGCGAGGGGCACTTGGGCGAAACGTTTGTCGAGGCACAAAGGCGTGCCATCTTCGAGAGCGGGAAGCATGGTGCAACTGGTGAAGTCAACGCCGATCCCGACGATGTCGGGCGAAGCGAGGCCGGCAGTGGACATCGCGGCTTTGCAAGCCGTCGCTAAGCTGGCCAACCAATCGTTGGGGTGTTGGAGGGCATAGTCGGGGGGAAGGCGTGCGCCGTTGGTGGGGAGTGTGTTGGTGATCGCGCCGTGCTCGTAATCACTCGATGATTGCGCGATGATTTTTCCGTCGCGCACATTGACGATGAGGACGCGAACCGATTCAGTTCCGAAATCCGCTCCGATCGCGTACCTCTCCGCCATTGGCACCTCCGGATCTGCCGCCTCACGGCATCATAAAGGAAAGGGGGCCGATTGGACGGCGGTGCGGGCCTCAGGCTCTGCGCAGCCAAAGAGGCGCCGCGTCAGGCGGTAGAATACGAAGGTTAATTAGAGGGTGGAGGCAGTTTGATTCGCGAGGATGAGGACGAGTTGGACGAGCGCGAGTATCCGGATCCTTCGGATCAGGATGACAGCGACGAGACGGATACGATTCCATGTCCGCACTGCGGCGAGTCCGTGTACGAGCAGGCGGAATGGTGCCCGAAGTGTGGGAAATACTTGTCACGCGACGATTCGCGAGCGCATGCTGGACTGTTGATTGCAGCCGGCGTGGTGGTGTGCCTCGTGATCGTGCTGGTGGTTTGGTCGCTCGCTCGATAGTCAGCTACCGCTGTTGCGGAACCGGCAAATCATCGTTCATTCGTAGGAGATGAGAGCCTTACCGGTCCTCCCGGCGATGAATTCGGCGTATGCTTCGGGGGCTCGTTCGACGGGGAAAGTGTGCGTCGCGAGGCGCTCGCTGGAAGAGGGGCTTGCGAAATACTGTCGAACGGCGGCGTGTGGAGCGCCGCATCTCCGCTATGTTGCGAGGAAACCTCCGTCGACCGGCAGCATGACGCCGTGGATCATGTCGGCTTGCTCGCTCAGGAGATAGGCGACGGCCTGGGCGACGTGGATTGGCTTGGCGAAGCGGCCCAGCGGGATCTTTGCGAGCATCGGGTCGCGTTTCTTCGGATCGCCCCAGGCCATTTCGCCCATGGGCGTGAGCGTGACGGTGGGGTTGACGGCGTTGACACGAATCTGGTGCGGGCCGAGTTCGAGAGCCATCACGCGAGTGAGCTGATCGAGGGCGCCCTTTGACGCGCAGTAGGCCGCGTGGTCCGCGAGTCCAACCATCGAGGCCTGGCTGGAGAGGTTAACGATCGAGCCGCCCTTCCCGCGGGCGATCATGCCGCGGGCGACGACCTGGGTAATCACCAGCGCCGCGCGGACGTTGACAGCCATCGTGCGGTCGAAGGCTTCGACGGTGGTGTCGAGAAGCGGCTGAGGGATGGAGATGCCGGCGTTGTTCACCAGCAGGTGGATGTCGCCCGCCTGCTCCGCGGCGCGCCGGGCGGCGGCGGCGTCGGAAAGATCGGCGGCGATCATCTTGCACCGGATCTCGGAAGCGAGCGAATCCAAATCTTCCTTGGTGCGGCTGACGGCCACGACCTCGGCGCCGCAGGAGACGAGCATCTTTGCGATTTCACGCCCGATTCCCTTGCCCGCCCCGCTCACCAGCGCCCGCTTTCCCTTCAGATCGATGTTCATTGTTCTCCCTCCGGGTGCTTAGAGGACGATCTGCGCCTTGACCGAAGTGGGCGGCATCGCGCTCGCGAAGTCGAAGGCCTTGATGCTGTCGCTGAAGCTGAAGGTGTCGGTGATGAGCGGCTTGACGTCGATCTTGCCGCTGCCCATCAGCGCCAGGGCGCGGGGGTAGACATGCGCATAACGGAAGACATGCTCGACGCGCGCTTCCTTGATCTGCGCCGCAACGACATCGTAGGCAATGGGCTCGCCGGGCATGCCGATGAAGACGACGCGCCCGCCCGGCGCGAGGGGGTCAAACACACGCGCCGCCGCCTTCGCGTTTCCACTCGCCTCGAAGACGATATCGGCGCCCCAACCTTCGGTGTGCTTCGCCACCAGGTCGGCCAGCGATTGTTTCGCGACGTTGACGGGAGTGATCGGGCCGAGCTTCGCGGCGAGATCGAGCTTTGGTTGCTGCACGTCAGCCACGAAGATCCGGCTGCATCCGCCCGCGAGAGCGGAGAGGGCGGTGACCATCCCGATCGGTCCGGCGCCAATGACCACACCGACATCGCCGGGGCGAATCTGCGCCTTGTTGGCGCCATGCATTCCAACCGCGAGCGGCTCGACCATCGCCGCCTCAGCGAATGAGACGTTGTCCGGCACTTTGAAAGTGAACGCGGCGGGGTGAACGACGGTGGGCCGCAGGCAGCCGTGCACGGGTGGCGTCGCCCAGAAGCGGACCGCCGGATCGAGGTTATACATTCCCAGCCGCGTTGCCTTGCTGTTGGGATCGGGGATGCCCGGTTCCATGCAGACGCGGTCGCCCGTCTTGAGATGTTTTACCTCCACGCCGACTTCCATCACCGTGCCGGACGCTTCGTGGCCCAGGACCATGGGCGCGTTGACGACAAAAGGACCGATCCGCCCGTGCTGGTAGTAATGCACGTCCGACCCGCAGATTCCGACGGTATGGATCTTGATCCGCACGTCGTGGGGGCCGAGCGGTTCCTTGAACTCCACGTCGCGCAGCGAAAGCTGCTTCGTTCTCTCCAATACGAGGGATTGCATACACGCTCCTGATAGCGAGCGGCAACGGTCGTGCTGCATCGCGGGGCTTGGTCGGATGATTCTAATAGATGACAACCTCGATCACATCCTGCCTGACCAATCGTGCTGGCGCGACGGCTGGACGCCGCTGATCTGCACGAAAGGGCAATTTCGTTGCCTTGTTCTGTGGCGCACCGGATAATCGAGGTGTGGCGATATCGTTCTGACCAATGAGCGCGTCGCTCGCGCGGACGCTGTCCTGATGATGCCGGACGCGATTCGCCGGCAGGAACAGATGCTAGCCGCTAATCGCGGACAGAACTGGCGCGACTCGCGCCTCCATGTCCCGCCGACCGTCATCATCGAGTCTGTGAGTCCTGGCCATGAGCAGCACGATCGCCGCCTGAAACGCAGCTGGTACGCCGAGGCTGGGGCGCCGAACTACTGGCTTTTGAACGCGTACGAGCAATCACTTGAGTGCTTTGTGTTGAAGGCGCGGGAGTATCACCTCGATCAATCCGGGCGTGGCAATGAAGAGGTCAGCCCGGGGCAGTTCCCCGGGCTACTCATTCCACTTGCGCAGGTGTGGGACTAAGCGCAACACTTCTTGCGTCAATCCTTGATCTGAATCCCCATCGACTTCGCGTACGCACCGACGAGGCGGTCGCGCGGGGCGTTGTAGCGCTTTTCGAGACTCTGTTCCCACGGCAGGCCGTCCTTGATCCCGTTGATAAAATCGACGTAGTTCTTCTTGCTCTGACGGATCATGAAGGTGGTGAGGCTTTCGGCGACGGGGTATTGCCAACCTTCGATGTGATCGGTGTCGAAGAAGCGGCCCAGCCGCCATCCGTGCCGCTCGATCAGGCGCGTTGCGAACTGGGGAATGGCCTGGGGCGTGCGCTGGGTTTGCGGCACGAGCTCGTCGGCGATCACCTCGGCGAGCCCCTCATTTGCCCAGGAGGGAATGTTGGCGGCGCTGCGATAACGGTGCAGGAAGCCGTGCACCGACTCATGAACCAGCACGTGGGCGAACTCCAACTGGTTGGCCTGGCGGTAGAAGGCGATGTGAACGATCCCATCGCCGAAGGCGTGACACATGCCGGCTGATTCGCCCGGGTCGGTGCTGTGCAGGCGCATCTGGAACTGCCGATAGTCGGTGTCCTTGCTGAAAACGAAGATGAGCGCCTTGCCGCGCCAGACGTTCTTTCCCTTTTCCACGCCGAAGAGTGTGGCAAGGCGGTCATACATGCGGTCGAGCAGTCCAGCCCAGTTGGCGGCCTCCCTGGGCGCAAGGTCGGAGTAGAAGAGGAAGTACTTCGTTTCCAGAAGTTGCAAGGGGCGGTTGATGGTCTTGGCGGAGCGGTCGGCGAACTTTTTCAGCGGGTCTACAGAATCAGCCTGCTCGGCATCCGTCAGCGGGCCCCAATACTTCTTGTCAACTTCGCCGACCTCCAATGGCCCGCCGTTGCCGGAGGCCGCACTCTGTTCCCCGCTGTCGGATTTGTTTTCCTCGCCCTCGGGTTTCTCTGCTCCCGGCCGATGCTTCTTCGGAGGCCCATCAGCCTTCGCCTGATCGATCTGCTCCTTCAGATTTGGATCGAGCTTCAGCGCGGCCGCGAAGGCCTTGTCGGCGAAGGGTTGACCGGCATCGACACCGAGCATCAGCTTGCCGAGCTCGACGTAACCGCTCGCATCCCTGGGGCCGAGGAATTTCTGGCGTGTCGCATAGACCGTCTTTGCGTCCAGCTCATCCCATCGCACGGTCTGGGTCTGTCCCTTGTTGTCGGAGACTTCCATGCCATCGTCGTCATAGGACTGCACTTTGCCGGCGACGTGGGTTTTGTCGGTTTTCTGCACGGAGATCGCGACCGGTTTGTCGAGTTTCTCAGCGAGCGATAGAGGTGGAGCTACGAGTCCTACAAGAAGTGCGAGCAGGATGCGACGAGGGTGCAACATCGTGAATCGTGTCCAAAGCGAGCGACTGCTTGCATCTTAACTCACCGCAAGCCTGGTCCGCGCGTACGCCGCCCATTCGCTTTGTGTGTCCTGGCGGAGATAGAGACGCCAGTAGTCGGCGGCCTCTTCCCTGCGGTCCATCTCTTCCAGCGCGTCAGCGAGGTTATAGCATGCGCGGGAATCGTCGGGATCAATTGCAAGCGCCCGGCGGAAGGCGGCACAGGCCTCGGGGTGTTTGCCGATCCGGCCGAAGACCAGTCCGAGGTTATTCCAGGCGTCGATGAACTTCGGGTCGATCTCAAGGGCCTGCAGATATCGCTCCGCCGCCTGGTGCAGTTCGCCTGTTTCCGCGAGGACGCCGGCGAGGTCGAAGCAAACCTGCTTATCCGGGCCACCGAGCAGCAGCGCCTCTCGATAGGATCCGGCGGCCTCGCGAAGCATTCCCGCCTGCTCCTGCTCCACCGCCTGCGCGAAGAAGTCGCCCGCCGTTCGCGGGCCGGGCACGAGTCGCAGCGTGGGAGGCGGGTCGGGCTGATCGGTGAAATCGAAATGGAATTGCCCATCGGCGGCGGCGAGGTCGCCGGCTTCGAGGCGAACGATCAGATCGCCTGAATGCTCGAGCACCGACAACTGCTCCAGGGGTTGTTGCACGTCGGGCATCCAGGTGCGAAGCTGTTCGAGACTTCGGCGAAGCTGCGCTGGCTTCACACCAGCGGACGAGAGATCACACAGCGTCTTGGCGGCGGACACTTGCCGGAAATCGAAATACCACACGCCGTGGTCGACCTTCGCAGGCCGGATAAGGCCCGCCTGGACCCAGGCGCGTACGCGCTCGCGTGAGACCTCGAGGATTTCGGTCAAGGTGCTCGTGCTGTACAGCGGATGGACGCTTTGCAGGTGCGAATTCAACCCCAGGCCAGACAGGAAATCCTCTTCCGGCAGAACGGTCACTCGCGACTGCCGGCGTGGATTGCCGGCCCTGGCGCGGCTCAGCGGCTGCGGCAACTCGCCCTCTGACGTGAGCGGCCAATCGCGCTGGCCGACCACTAGAAGTGAAGCATCATCGGAGTTGGCGGCGAAAATTCCGCCCGACGATTCGACGAGGTCTTTGAATTCTTCCTCGGACATGGAAGCGAGCTGGCCGGTGCACCCGACGCGCTTGCCGCAAATGAGCGTGGAAAGCTTCGGCGGTTTCTTTTGCGCTGTGCTGCTCACCGGTCGTCCTCCGTGTCACGGGCGAGTATAGCGTGAAATGGTTTGTGCGCCGGCACGCACTCCACCCCTGGCCGACTATGAAGTCTTGCGCTTGCGCTCGTCTTTGCCGCGCGCTGCTGTTCCCGGCGCGGCCTGCTTGGGCGGCTTGCTCGCGGCGGGGCGCTGCTTCTTCGCCTGTGCCAGGCTCTGTTGCAGCGCCTCCATCAGGTTGCCCATCTGCGGAGGCTCTTTCTCCGCGGGGGCGGCCACCACTTCCTTGCCTTGCACCTTCGCCTCGATGAGCTGCGCCATCTTCTCGACGTAATCGTCCTTGTACTCCGAAATGTCGAACTCCTTGTCGGCGATCTGGTCCATCAGGAGTTTGGCCATCTTCAACTCCTGCGGCTGAACCTCGGACTTGATCACTTCCGGCTCGTACTCACTGGGCGCACGGACCTCCTGGGGATACGAGAGCCAGGTCATCGCGAGCAATTCGCCGAGCGGTCGGACGAGCATCAGCTGCTCCTTGGATCGGATGACGACGCGGGCGAAGGCGCTGCGTCCCTGCTCGACCATCGCGCGGTGCAGGAGCGTGTAAGGCTTGGGCGCCATCGGACCATCGGGCAGCAGATACCAGGTGTTGCCGGCGTAGTATGCGGGGTCGATCGCATCGCTCTTGATAAAGCTCTCGATGTTGATGGCTTTCTCCGCGGGCGAGCGCAGCTTCTCCAATTCGTCGGCGTCGATCACGACGTACTGGCCCTTGGTGTACTCGTAGCCGGAGACGATTTCGCTGGCGGGGACTTCGCCATGCAAGGGGCAGGACTTGACGTACCTGATGCGGCTATTGCACGCGGCGTGAAGCTGATTGAGCGAGATGCCTTCGCTGCGGGCATTGGAGGCGTACGCCTTGACGGGCACGACAACAAGCGAGAATCGGATAGCGCCTTTCCAAACGGAACGTGCTGCGGCCATGAGACCTCGCGAGGCAAAAAAAGCCCCGGTTGTTCCATCCGTGGAAAGCTTGTGGAACTGCGGCCTCGGCGTGGCCAGGCGACTGGAGTCGCGGTGAAACAGGAGCTTACCGGGAGGCGGCGCAGGCGCGAAGCCTGCAAGTTGCCGGCAACAGCCAGCCGAGCGGGCGGATTGGAAGAATGGGAAGCTTCTGTGGCCGGGAATGCTGTGGGGGGCCGCGGCTTACATAGAGCATGATCCCGGCGGGCCGCCGCATCGCCCGCACATTCCCGGGGCAGCGCTCGCGGTAGAGGCACTTTTACCGGACTGGGCGCCCACGGCGAAGAGGCTGAGCGCGCGGGCGGTCTTTGTTGAGCCGCACTCAGGGCACTTGATCCTGTTGTCATCGCTCATGCTGCGCACGAGCTGTTCGAAACGTTTGTCGCAGGCTTTGCAGGTGTATTCGTAAATCGGCACGAGCGGGTCTCCTTGTCTGACCTGAGGCGCCCGCTATTCTACCCGCAACTTTGACATTCGGCACAGCGAGGAGGCGAAGCATGGCTGCAAAGATGAGGAGCTCCAACGGCAAGGCAAGGGAGGCGGCGGTGAATGGGTTCGACAACTCGAAGTACATCAATCCCGCGCAGGTCGGAGGAATCGAGGCCTACAGCATTGACGAGGGGGCGGCCCGGGGCGTGCGCGCGTTGTGCTTCAACACAGGTGGAGGGTTGCGCTTTCGAGTGCTGGTCGATCGCGGGTTTGATATCGACCATGCTTCGATGAACCAGCACAGTCTGGCGTGGCTCACCCACAAGGGAGTGACACCGCCGACGCGCGGGCTCGACCGCGGCTTCGATTGGCTCAAGGGTTTTCCCGGCGGGTTGCTGACGAGCTGCGGCCCGTTCAACATGGGACGGCCGGCGAAAGATGGGGAGGAAGAACTCGGTCAGCACGGCTCGCATTCCAACACGGGGGCGACAATCGAATCGGTCGTCCAGCCCGACCCGTGGGCGGGGCGGATGGAGATGACGGCGGTCGGCCGGGTCGTCTACGGAAAAATCTTCGGTCCATGCGTCGAGCTGCGGCGCACGATCACTTCGCGGCTGGGGGAGAACGCAATCGATTTCGTCGACGAGTTCTTCAACGCCGGGAATGAGCCCGTCCCGCACGCGTGGCTGCTGCACATCAATTTCGGGTACCCGCTGATCGATACCGGGACGGAGCTTTGCTATGACTCGCGGCGCGTCGAGCCCAAGGACGCGCCGGAACCGGTGCAGCGGTTCAAGAAGGGCGTGAACGCCAAGATCGTTCCGAGCCCGCTCGATGCCCATCACGGCGCAAACGAGTCGTTCGCGTACCTGTTCCCCAAGGCAAGCGAGCGTGGCGGAGGCGCAACGATCGGCGTGGTGAATCGAAAGCTGGGGCTGGGGGCCGCCATTCACTACAACACGAAGGAGTTTCCGCGCTGCGGCAACTGGCAGCACTGGGGGCGCGGCGAGTACGTGACCGCGCTGGAGCCGATGAACGGCAGCGTCGACGGCCGCGCCGAGGACCGCAAGCATGGCCTTCTCGACTTCATCCAACCGGGATCGAGAAAGACCTACCGCTATACGATTGAAGCTTTGACAGAGCGCGCGGCACTGGAACAGCTGCGGGCGTTGAACCGTGGCGGATGAGCCGCGGCGCACGTTACGCGATCGCGATTATTGCCTGGCCGGTGCGTCTACCACGCGGAGCGAACCCTTCTCCCAGCGAAGGTTGAGATCTCCCGAACCATCGACAAGGCGGGAGAGCGGTTCGCCCAGGGCGGCTCGTCTCCAACCTTTCATGAGCCGCGACTGAGACACATCCTGTCTTGTCGAGAGCGGGCGATAGAAGTCGGCCATTTCCTGCCGGCTGGTGAGGATGGCGGGATCGATCGACTGTCCCGCGCACAGGCACTGCGCCAGTGCCCACAGGCCATCGGCGCGAAAGCGTTCGGTGGGTGACTGTTCCGCCTCGCGCTGCTCGGGCAGTTGCGGGCCCGGGAGGCTCATGGCGCGGCGGGTCGCCTCGACGATGTCGTTTCCATATTCCTGCTCGACGGGGCGCGGGAGGCCGCGGACGCGCTCGAGCTTTTCGACCGACTTTACGGGATTGCGCGACAGGTCGATGAGGATTTCGTCTTTCAGGAAGGCGCGCGGAGGCACATCGTGGTGACGCGCGGTTGCGTCACGCCAGATCGTCAGCTCGCGCAGCACGGCCAGATTCCTCGGCTGCAGCGAAGCGGCGCCGCGCACGCGGAGATACTGCGTCGCGGGATCGAACCGGTATTGCGAAGCGTCACAGAGGGCATCGCACTCTTCTGTGGCCCAGGCGGTGTGATTGTTTGCGTGCAGGCGTTTGCCGAGCTCATCACGGACCAGCGGGAGGAATCTGACGTCGTCGGCCGCATAGCGCACCTGCATGGGCGACAGCGGGCGCTGGTCCCAATGCGTGAAGGTCAGCCCTTTGCCCAGCCGGGCGCCGGTCAGTTCCTGCACGAGCCTGGAGAGCGCGACTGGGTAGGGCAAGCCGACGAAGCCGGCGACGATCTGCGTGTCGAAAACGTTGGCAGGCTGGCGATCAAGATGTCGCACTATGGGTTCGAGGTCCTGTTGACCTGCGTGCACGACTTTCTCGACCGATGGATCGGCGATCAGTTCCCAGAAGGGACGCAAATCGATTTTTGCCAGTGGATCGATCAGGGCTACGCGCGAAGATGAGGCAACCTGGATCACGCATAGTTTGGGAAAGTAGGTAAGCTCGCCGATGAACTCGCTGTCATAAGCAAAGCTGCCGGATTCGCGAAGTTGTGCGATGAGGTCGGCGAGATCGGGATCGGACGTGATGATCGCGGGCGGTCCCTCCGGCACGAGCGCATGACGCACCGTCTTGGATTCTTCAGGCACCGACTCGGTTTCCGCGTGAGCGGCATCGTGACTTCGGGCCCGATGCTGGGCGCGCCATGAGTTGGGGCGAGCCTCCCCGCGATCCGGTGATGACGCCATTGCACTGCCTTTCCGTTAGGCCACCCCAGACAGCAGAAACGATTAGAGCCGGGATGGTGAGTGATTCTGCGCTTCGAGGGATTCATGATCCACCAAAGTGGGGCAATGATCGTCGCACCGCTGACGCAATGTCGCGGGGCGGAACATGGGGAAGATGAGCGGTCGAATCAGAGATGCTCGGGAATCCGGGTTTTTCGTAGCGGCAGTCGATTCGGGTAAACGGGCTGAGCCGCAAAGGTTCGGAAAAAATGCCTTGAATGGGCACGAAGGAGGTTAGGGCATGTTCTTTGCAAACCTCAGAATCAGATGTTCATGCAGACGTTGCATCCCGTTGATAGCGCGAAGAAAGCTCGATCGGCCGTGTTAATCGTGGAAGACGAACGCATCTCGCGGCGGGCCCTGTCTGCGCTTTTGGCGGCCAGTGGATACGAGACGCAGGCCGTCGCTTCGGCGGAGGAAGCCCTTCGGGCCTTGAAGAAGGGTGATGTACCTCACATCGCACTGGTCGATTTGGACCTCCCCGGCATGAACGGCCTGGAGCTCATCTCCCGGTTGTCGAAGATGGATCCGTCGGTATATCCCGTGCTGATTACTGCAGCGGGAGGCGAGGCGCTCTCGACTCTCCTGCACGATCGGGGCGTGGCCTATATGCGCAAGCCAGTCGACTTCGGCCACCTTCTTGCACTGTTGAGCGAGCAGCAGTTGCCGCACTAAATCACTCACATTTCCCTCTCCCATTTCGTTGCAAGCACTTTATCTGCCGCGGCTTCGGCGAAGGGGATTCTGTTCCGTCGAATCTGATTTAGCCCTGCTATCTGAACTCACGCTCTTCTTGTCGTAGCGGCACATTGCGGTAAGATGCGTTGTTCGTCGGCATCCCATGCATTGGCGGTGCAGCGTCTGGAAGGAGCAACGAATGAATCTCACATACGCAGTCGATCGGCTGTTGGATTCGGGGTGGTCGGCCGGTGAACAGACTGATGTGGAACAGCTCCCGGACGGCCGAGCCTTTCCTTCGGTGCTTGCAGTGCAGCGTGAATTCGCGCGGGCGGGGCTCGAGTTGTCGATCAAGCACAACCTGATGTTCGGCTGCTATCGCGCGACATGGGGTCCGGTTGGCGAGCCGCTCGACGAGGGCCACGCCGCCGACGATCGTCACGGCACGGTGGTCGGCTCGTGCGAGCGCGAAGCCGCGGTGTATGCGCTGGCGCAACTCCGCGCGGCGCAGGCGCAGCGGCAGGTGGCCGTCGCCTGATCGGCCCAATCCATCAGTCGCGAATAACGGAGAACGAACGAACAGAGAAGCGACAGGCGGCGCTTCTCCGGTGTTGATTTCCAGATTTCGACGCGCGCGAATTTCGCTTACGTGACGCCGGCGGGTTCGAGGGCCTGGTTCCACTTCCTGGCCTGGCGGGTCTTCCAGCCGCCCTTGTGGTAAGCGTAGCCGACGATGAGCGGAACTGCGATCGTGGCTTCGCTGTAAACCATCTGCTCGAAGACGGTGTCGACCTTGCCCCAGCTGGAAGCTTCCTTCAGGGTGCTGCCCGACAATGCGCCGTCGCGCACATCGGCGACGGTCACCTGCACCGCATACTTGTGCATGGGCGCTTCGTTGCCGAGGACTTCGGCGGCGACGACGATGTCCTGCGCGAAGTTCTTGGGGACGCCGCCGCCGATCATGAACAGACCCGTCTCGGCGTTCTTGATCTTGAGCTGCGTAAGCTCGTAAAAGTCCTTGACGCTATCGATGCTAACCGTGGGCGCATCACCTTTGGCGTGCTGGTGAGCGACGAGCCCGAAGCCGGCCGAGCAGTCGCTGAAGGCGGGGCAGAAGACCGGCACGTCCTTCTTGTACGCCTCGAGGACGATGCTGTCCTTTGTCTTGCCGTGCTTCTGGAGGTAGGCGCCCATCTCATGGATGAATTCGCGCGAGCTGTAAGGGCGCGGCTCCAGCTCATCGGCGATCTTCTGCGTCGTCTCGTCACAGATGCGCAGCTCGTCCTCATCAATGAGCGTGTCGTAGATGCGGTCGATGTGCAGGTCGCGCAGCGTGGCATCGTCGAAGAACGGGCTGCCAAGGTAGTGGCGGAAGCCGAGGCCTTCGAAGAAGTCCTGGTCAACGATGTTGGCGCCGGTGGAGACGATGGCATCCACCATGTTATTGCGGAGCATGTCGACGAAGACCTTCTTCAGCCCCGCGCTGATCAGCGAGCCGGCGAGGCAGAGGATCACCCCGCACTCCTTGTCGCGGAGCATCCGGTCATAGATGTCGGCGGCGCGGTGCAAATCGCGGGCGGAGAAGGCCATGTTCTGCATGGCCTCGACGATGGGCACGACGTTGTGCTTGGTCACGTCGATGTGCTCGATGGTTTTGGCCAGAAAATCTTTCTTGGTCGGAGCCTGGTGCTCCTTCGTCTTCTTGTTCGCCACTGTGGACCTCCTTTTAGGTCGTTGACTGCCTGAGAGGCGTCCCACTCTCTTGGAACGCTGAGCTGATTGATCCCGTCTCCGCGTTTGCGCCGCGTAACCGATCCGCCAGCTCGACGTTCCTGCCACAAACGAAGAAGCCACCGCAGGCCGCTACGGTGTGCTTCGTCGGGAAGCACCCGCCATTGCGGGCCGGGGTGGCTTTTACAAACACGATTGTGAAGTATGTTACGCCAGAGTCAAGCCGCGGTTCGATGCGGTTCGATGCGCGCTTGAATGTGTCGCGGCACTGAGCCCGACTTTAGAACGCTGTCGCCTTCTTTCGCTTGTCTTCTTCGGAGAGCGCTTCCCAGAACGGCGTGAAGAACTCGGTGCCGCAGGGCCCGCCGTCGGGGCTGACGCCGAAGGAGACGCTCCGGCCCGCGAAGTCCAGAGCAGGCTGGAACCACTTTGCGATGTGGCTCGAGCTGCGCGGAACGTAATGGCAGATGAACGAGCGGCGCCAGAGATCCTTCGTACGATTGGGCTGCGAGCCGTGAATCAGTTTTCCGGTGAAGAACAGCACGTCGCCCGGCTCCAGTTTCACCGGCACGGTCTCTACGCCGGTGGGCGGGCGCGTGAGGTGCGTTGTGAAACTCTCTGATGGATCGGCCAGCTCCGGGCACTTGACGTCCATGTCGTGCGTGCCGGGCGCGACAAAGAGCCCGCCATTCTCCGGCAGGGAAGGATCGACGGCGATCCAGGCCGCGATGCAGGGGCCGGGCCGGGTCTGCAGGTAAAGTTCGTCCTGGTGAAACGCCTGGCCCTTGGCGCCGGGCGGCTTGAAGTAAAACATGCTCTGTACTGCAACGGGCTCATCACGGAGGATTGAACGGATGATTCGAAAGATTCGGGGGTCGAGCAGCATCTGCCGGCACAGCGCGTTGAACCGGTGCGGGTGCACGATGCGCGGGAAATTCTTCAGCGGATCATCGGAGCTTCGGTCCGGCTCCCAGTATTCGGGGATCGGGTCGCCGGCGGAGATCTGCTTGAACACTTCGGAGAGCTGATCGATCTCGTCGCGATGGAACAAGTTGCGGACGATCACGAATCCGTCGCGGTCGTGAGATTTGAGCTGATCGTGGCTGAGGGAATCGAAATTAGTTTCAAGGGTGCTCGCTGACATAAGTGAGAGTTTAGCTCCAAGGGGCATCGATGCTCAACGGATTCCTCCATTCTATGGCGCGCCAGGGGGGCGGCATTGCTGCAACAGAACCGGCTTGCTACGGTTATGGCGCGATGGATAGCGGGACAAAAAATCGAGTGAGGCTGTGGCTGCGAAGCGAGAGGGCGTTCGGCCTTTCGGCGGTGCCGGCGCGGGGCGCGGATGAGGACGGCGTTTTCGACGATGCGGCGTCGAATGCGCCGCCGGCGGGGGAAGCGGAATTGTTTACAAGCAGTTGTGCCGCCGAAGCTTCCGATCTGCCGGAGTTGGCGGGAAGGATTGAGACGCCTGCAGGTGACCTGTCATTGCCGGAGGCAGACGCACCCGCGTTCAGCGCCCCTATCCTGACGTCCGAGCAGAAACGTGAGCGGCTCGTCGCGATGGATGACAAGGAGGTGCGCGGCTGCACCAAGTGCCGGCTCTGCGAGAAGCGCAGGAACACAGTCTTTGGGGTCGGGGACGCGGACGCGAAAATCTTTTTCATCGGAGAAGGGCCGGGAGAAAACGAAGACCGGCAGGGCGAACCGTTCGTTGGGCGCGCGGGCGAACTGCTCAACAAGATGATCGGCGCGATGGGGTTGAGGCGCGAGCAGGTTTATATCGCCAACATTGTGAAATGCCGTCCTCCGGGAAACCGTGAGCCGGCGCCAGATGAAGTCGCCACCTGTACGCCGTATCTCCAACGGCAACTCGAGATCATTCGTCCTGGTGTGATCGTGACCCTGGGACTTCCAGCGTCGAAATACATGCTACAGTCGAAGCTGTCGATGGGGAAGCTGCGCGGGCAATGGCACGAGTGGCGCGGGATCAAGTTGATGCCGACGTTTCATCCGGCCTACGTATTGCGGAAGCAGACCTACGAGACGCGAGCAGCGGTATGGAGTGATCTGAAGAAGGTGATGGCGGAGTTGAACCTTCCCACGCCGAGGTCAGGCGCTTCGGTACCATGACGGTGCTTTGGCTGCGTGCAAATTTTCGAATGGATCAGACGCGGCGATTTTTTTCAGCGGGATCAGCAGCGGCGATTGGTGACCACCACAGACAGCGGGTGCCGGCCGAGGTCGCGTAGGATTCATCGTTCCGCTTTTTTTCTCTGCGCGATGAATCTTTGTCGCGCCAAAAAAAGTTGTTTGCCGACGAGGCGGTTGCGCGGTAGTGTTCCGCGCTTTCCTGAAGCGAGCATTTTCCGGGCGCGGCGGTGACTCCGCCGTGTGACTGTTTTTTGAAGCCAGAGCCGATCCTTTTCGCCGAGTTCGCCAATGACATCGATCCACCCGCCTCTCGCGCGAGAGGCAGCCGCTGGCGTGAAAACGCCGGGCTCCGCGCGGCGGAGCCCTGAAGTATTCGACGCCGCCGTTTGGCAAAAAATCCTTCACACCGTGCGCGCGCAGCATCCGAGCCTGAACCGAGTGTGGTTCGATCAGATGACGCCGCGGCAACTCACCAACGGCGTTATCCAGGTGACAGTCGCGACGGCAGCGCAGCTCAACTTCTGCCAGAGCCAGTGCCAGCAGCCCTTTACGTCTGGTGCACAGGCGGTGACGGGCCGACTGGTGGCGGTGAGCTTCCACTGCGAGAACCTGCCGCGCGGGGGCGTTTTCAACGAGGGGGATCAGCCGCTCCCGTTGAACCCCGATTACACGTTCGAGAACTTCGTTACTGGCCCATGCAACCGCCTCCCGCACGCCGCCTCGGTAGCGGTAGCGGAGCAGCCGGGCCAGGCCTACAACCCCTTGTTCATTCATGGCGGCGTAGGGCTGGGCAAGTCGCACCTGTTGCAGGCGATCAGCCAGACGGTGCTGGAGAAGCGCGACGATGCGCGGATCCTGTACCTCTCGTGTGACTCGTTCATCAATCAGTTCATCACTGCGGTTGAGACCGGCGACATGAATCAGTTTCGCCACCGCTACCGCCACGTGGACCTGCTGGTGATTGACGACATCCATTTCCTCGCCGGCCGAGACCGCACTCAGGAGGAATTCTTTCACACGTTCAACACGCTGTACCAGCAGCACAAGCAGATCATCCTGTCGGCCGACTGCCCCCCGAGCGAAATCCCGGAGCTGGAGGAGCGGCTCGTGAGCCGTTTCAACTGGGGTCTGGTCGCGCGGATCGAGAAGCCGTGCTACGAGACGCGGGTGGCGATCCTGCAGAAGAAGGCGCGAATGCGCGGCCTGACCTTGCCGGAAGACGTCGTCTGCTACATCGCGGCCAAGGTGGAGAACAACACCCGTGAGCTGGAGGGCGCAATTACGAAGATCCAGGGACTTGGGCTGCTGCAGCAGGGGAACATCGACCTGGAGCTTGCGAAAAGCGCGCTGGGTGAGACGAGCACCCCGGAGCAGCGGCGGATCACGATTCAGCAGATCCTTGACGCCGTGACCAAGTACTACAACGTGCGCCTCAGCGACCTGCAGAGCAAGAGGCGCCACAAGAGCGTCGCGTTCCCGCGCCAGGTGTGCATGTACCTGGCCCGGCGGCATACGCGCTACAGCCTGGAAGAGATCGGCGGCTACTTTGGTGGGCGCGATCACACGACGGTGCTGCACGCGGTCCGGACGGTCGGGCAGGATGTGAAGGACGACCGGCAGATTGCGGAGCAGCTGACGCAGCTTGAGACGCAGCTAACGGGGTAGGTGGTAGCTGCGTGATTGTTCTTAGCCGCCTGGATTGAGCACTCCATTTCGAAGTCGTTCGCGGGGGCGGGAGTCCGTGCCTCTCTTACTGCTGAATCTCGAGCAATTCTTCGACGCGTTCGTGCGCGTCATCCTCGTGGAGGATCCCGCGCGCTGACAATTCCTTTGCTGTGTGGCTGGCAAGCACAGAAGCATCGCTCGATTGCTTCTTGAGCCAGATCTTGAGCGGCTCAGAGAGGGCGACCGGGGTGTAGCTCCAGCGAAATTCGGCGGGCCCTGCGCCATCGAACGCCCAGCGGTGAACGTTCCACCAATCCACGGCGCCGGCTATAGCGTCCGCGAGACGGGCTGGAACGCAAGCGGGCGACTCACAGGCCTTCAACACGCGCAAGCGTGATTCCACAAGCTTGGCGAGTAATTCCAGATAAAGCCGAGGGCCTCCGGGAATGTGCCCCGAAGCTTCGGAGTTCAGCTCTGTTTCCCGCAGGCGCTCGGGCAGGTCGGCAGGAATTTCGTGGAGCGGAAGTCGCAGGCATTGCCACGCCGGCGAGAGCAGCGCGGACGGACCGCCGAAGAATTCGGAACAGTCGTCGAGCACTCGTCCGTCCGGTTCATCGAGGTAGTCTGGGTCCCATGCCGCTCGGGCGAACAGATAGAGATTGGGCAGGACCATCACCGGTTGCTGCGCGTTGGCGAAACAGCCGCGGCAAGTCCGGGCATGTTTTAATTCCTGGCGCATGGCGCCGCGAATGAGGTCGAACTGTATGACGGCCGCGGGCGGAGTCGGCTCAAACTCGACGACTTCGTAGAACAGAAGCACCGAGCGATCGATCAGATTCGCGCGCTCGGCGAGTTCGATGTTGGTTCGTCCATTGGCCCAACCTTCGCGATGGCTGCGCCCACAAAGGATCTCCCAGGGCCCGCGCATCCCACGCTTCAATTCCAGCAGGACCGGGGCGGTAAGCGGCTCCAGGGGCTCTTTCCAGACCCCATTTTTTTCCCAATCGGCGCCCCATCCGGCCCACAGCCAGGGGACGATCTTCTGACGCTTTGCGTGCGTGCCAATGCGCGCGATGGTGTCGTGGTCAGCTTCCAGCACGCGCAGGAAATCAACCGGAGCGGCGCCGGGATAACCGCCGGGATCGCCATCGATGGTGACGTAGGCATCGGCGTTGTTGACGATCTTCTGCAGGGCTGCGCGGTGTGCGAGGTACGGATCGCGCTGCATCGGATTGTCGAGACGCACTGGTTGTGCGAACGGCATGAGATGACGCTTCGCGAGCGGCTGGCTGGCGATTTCGGGTCGCGTGGTCAGATTCGCACATTGGGTCAGCCAGCAGGCCAGCCCTTGTTGCTGGGCATCGCCAATGACTTCTCGAAAGCGGGCGAGGTCCTCCGCGTCGCGCGTTGACAGGGGCGGGGGAACGCTTTCCATCATCGGCCAGAGCATGACGGTGTCGAAGCCGAGTCGAGCAAGCAGCGCGAACATGCTGTCGTAGTCGCTGCGAGTCCACGTCCGCACCGCAAAGGGGTAGGCGTACTCCCAGCCGGCGTGAAGGTAGAAACCTCGGTGGGCGAAGGCGGGTTGGCCAGGCCATGCGCGAGCGCTCGTCATGCGGCAAACTATAACGTCCGCGCGTGGTGGTTCGCTGCTCGGGAAGTTTGTGCCGGGCGTATGCGGCGGGCGCGAGCGGCGGTAAATTGCTTCCCACTATGATCGGACACGTCCTTCAAGCGGACCTGGAAGAGTTGATCGAAGGCAAGAACTGGGACGAGCTGCGCGAAGGGCTGGCGGGCCTGGACCCCTCGGACATCGCGGAGCTGGTGACGGACCTTCCGCCGGAGGAGCAGGGCGTTATCTTCCGCGTGCTGCCGCGCGATCTGGCAGCGCGCACATTCGAGTATCTCCCGCTGCCGCGGCAGGAGGAGTTGGCGCGCTCGCTCTCGAACGCCGAGGTGCATGCGATCCTGAACGAGATGACGCCGGACGATCGCACCCGTCTGCTGGAGGAGCTTCCGGCGGAGGCGACGCGGCGGCTGCTGGAGACGCTTTCGCCCGACGAGCTGAAGTCGGCCCGGCAGTTGCTCGGGTATCCCGAACAGACCGCGGGCCGCTACATGACGCCGGAATACGTGGCCCTGCGCCCTGACATCACCGCGCGCGAGGCGCTCGAGCAGGTGCGGACCGTTGGGCGGGGGAAGGAAACGCTTTCGGTGCTCTACCTCGTCGATGATCGCGGAAAGCTGCTGGAAGACCTGAGGCTCGGTGCGCTGGTGCTGGCCGAGCCTGACATGAAGGTAGCGGATATCGAAGACCGTCCATTGGTCTCGATCCCCGCGACCATGAACGGAAGCGAGGTCGTGGCGGAATTCGAGAAGTACGATCGCACCGCGTTGCCGGTGGTGGATTCGGAAGGGCACATGCTCGGGATCATCACGCACGACGACGTGCTGGAATTCGCCGAGCGGCGGGCGACGCAGGAGATCCAGAAGCTCGGCGGCTCCGAGGCGCTGGACGCGCCGTATCTCGACGTCGGCTTCTGGGCGATGGTCCGCAAGCGCGGCGGCTGGCTGAGCGCGCTATTCCTGGGCGAAATGCTCACGGCGACGGCGATGGGTTACTTCCAGAGCGAAATCGAGCGGGCGGCGGTGGTCGCGTTGTTCGTGCCGCTGATCATCTCCTCGGGCGGCAATTCCGGCTCGCAGGGCACGTCGCTCATCATCCGGTCGCTGGCGCTGAAGGAATTGCGCCTGCGCGACTGGTATCGCGTCTTCGGGCGGGAGCTTCGCACAGGACTGGCGCTGGGAACGCTGTTGGGCTGCGTCGGATTTCTGCGCATCGGCGTGTGGCAATATCTTTCGCAGCGCTCCCATATTGGTCATTTTTTCCGCCCGGAGACGGCGAGCGGACTTTCCTCCACCGCGTATGGTCAACACTGGGCGCTGCTCGGGCTGACCGTGCTTCTGTCACTGATCGGCGTGGTGACGTGGGGAACGCTGGCCGGCTCGATGCTGCCTTTCCTGATTCGCAAGCTCGGGTTCGATCCTGCAACCTCTTCAGCGCCGTTCGTCGCGACGCTGGTGGACGTGACGGGCCTGTGCATCTACTTCCTCGTGGCGCTGACGGTGCTTCATGGAACGCTGCTGTAGTCGCGGTGAGGATCAGGTCCGGTTTGAAATCCTTGGCGGCGGGCCAACAATTGGCGTATGGCGTTTCGTGCGACAAGGACGATGAGCCCGCAAGACGCTGCGGCATTCGCGGCGGCGCGGCAGATCTGCCGCACTCGCGCAAGGGACGAATATCTCGCGACACTTCTTCTGCCGCGCGGCAAGCGCGACGGCGTGTGTGCAATCTACGCGTTTTACCGAATGGCGCAGGATGCCATTGGGTCGGCTCCGGCAGAGGAGCCGACGCCGGCGAGCGCCGGCGATGGGTATTGTTCCGGAGGGTCGCTGGAGTCGCGGGTGTCGATGGTGCGCGAGCGCCTCGACGCGGTATATGACGGGCGACTGGAGCTTCCACGGTCCGAGTTCCGCGATACGACCCAGCACGCCTTGAACGCCTTTTCGAAGACGGTGGATGCCTGCGGGATTCCCAAGACGTATTTCGTCGAGCTGATCGGGGCGCTGGCGGAGGCCCGGCGGGTGCGCCGCTACGCGACGTGGAACGCGCTTCAGCAGCATTGCCGCCGGAGCGGCGGAATGCTGGCGCTCGCATTCGGCGGCGCGCTCGGGCTCATGAGCAGCGGCGCCGCGGAGCCCGCGGTCAGGCTTGGCAGCGCTATCAGGCTGTCGTGTGTGCTGCGCGATTTGCGGCGCGACTGGGCAGCGGGGCAGCTCTATTTGCCGCTGGAGGACATGGCGCGGCTCCGGTATAGCGAGCGCGACCTGACGGGGAATGTGCTGAACTCTCATTTTGCCGATTTGATCCGCTTTGAAGTCAGCCGGGCGCGCGCGTTGTATCAAGAGGGTTCGGAGTGCATCTGCTGGCTGGCCGGCGACGGCTCGCGGCTGGCCGTCTCGAGTGTTGTGACCATGTATTCAGGTGTGCTGGATGAGATCGAGCGGCGCCGCTTCAACGTGTTGCAGCCGCTGCCGGGACTGACCGGGGCGCGAAAGCTGCGCCGCTTTCCGCTTGCCTGGCGACTGGCGAGGCGGCGCCACGACGAGCGATTGCCGCGGCTGTTCAGGAATTGAGCCGTCGATGGAACAACCGAGGGCAACTGAACGGTTGGCCCTACCGATTTGCCCCTTTTTTTGCGAAGGTTGAACAAAGCCTCAATGGCGTGGAAATCTCGCAAAAACACCTTCCGCGAGTGTATGATCATGTGGAGCTTGCCGCGGTATTCCATCGGAACTTTGTGGGCTGCGGCGCGTCAAATCGAAGTGCGCGGCTGGCGTTCAGGGGGCAGGTTGCGCACGGAAAGAGGAAGTGACATGAACGCTCATATTAAGAAGACGAAACCGTGGCTGCTCGCGGCGGCCTTTGCAGCCATTGCTCTGGTTACGGCGGTGCATACGCGCGCTCAGTATCGGACCGGTGACGACGGGCATGCCCTGGACGCGAACAACCGCGTCGGCAGCGGCGGGTACAACGATGACCGTAACAACAACCACAACAGCCAGCGTTACACGGGCAATCAGGTTGTGACGGGGAACGTGACGGGCGGGAAGGCGTTCCGCGGCAACATTTCATACCGCGACCCAAACGACTTTCGCGGGAGCACCGGCTACGAAAACTCCGACCGGTTCATTCGCAACTCGGGCGGCGTGCCGACGCGAAGCAATCCTGATCCGCTGACGGCAAGCGAGAGCGCGGCGTATTACGGCGAAGCCCGCGCTACGCCGCCTCCGCCGGGCTTCGAGCGAACTTCCGGTTACACCGGCGGCTTCGTCGCGAGCCGCAACTTTAATCCAAACGGCGGCATCGACGCGCGGCTGCGTTCGTCGCTGGCGTTGAATGAGAACCCGCTGATCACGGAGCCGGACATGGTGCTGCGGGGCCCGAGCGATCAGGCGAACCAGCAGACGCTGCTGACGGCCTCGCCGCTATACGGGATGCGCCGCTGGACGGTGACCGAAGGTGAAGACAACTATTACCTGTCGCGGCTGCTGAACGGCCAGCCGCAGGGCTCGATCGACCGATTCGGCGTGAACGATGAGACGGTGCAAAAGCTGCGGCAGGAACTTAATGACTCGGTGAATGGGAACGGCGACAAAGAGCGTCAGAAGGATGCCGCCGCAGCCGAACAGCGGTCGGAAGCGATAGGGCAGAATCCGCTGATTTCCTCAGCAAATCTAAGTAATGGTTCGAACCTTCCGAATAACCCATTGCAGTCGGCGTTGCCGGCTCCGGCATTGAGCGGCGTTGGGGCTGGGGAGAGCTCACGTCAGACGCTGTTGGGATCGCCGGACCCTGCCGCCATGAGTTCGCAGTACGCCGAATTGCAGCGGCGGATGGACCGGGGCGAGATTCCTGCGCCGCAATCCGACCAGGAAGCTGCGCGGCAGTTCAAAATGTTGAAGACTGCGAAGGAGAAACAGGCGAGCGAACCCGGTGCGGGCGAGCCTGGCAAGCGGACGGTGGCGCCGGCGCCGGGTCCGTCGAGCAGGCCGAGCACGCGGCCGGCCGAGCCGCTGCAGGTGGAGAGCCTGTCGAGCGGCATCAAGGCCCAGGGGCTGGCCGAGCTGATGAAATCGGCCGAAGCGCTCTCCAAGGAGGGGAAGTATGCAACGGCGCTGGAAAAGTACGCGGCGGCGGAGCGGGTCGCTCCGAATAATCCGCTCATCAGGCTGGGCCGGGCGCACGTCGAGCTTGGCGCCGGCTATTATGCGGCGGCGGAGGCTGACCTTCGCGGCGCGGTAGCCCGGAATCCCGCGCTGCTCATGGGGCGGTACGATCTCAAGAGCTTCATCAGCGAACAGCGTCTTGGGGCCATCGAGGAGGAGTTGAAGAATTTGTCGAAGAGCGAGCCGATGCAGGTGCGGGCACCCCTCCTGCTTGCGTACATCTCGTACAACACGGGCGATTCGGCGCAGGCGGCCAGCTACCTTAGCGAAGCCGAGAAACGAGCGGGCAAGGATTCGGTGATCACGCTAATGCGGCGTCACTGGAGCCTGTCCGGCTCGACACCGCCGCTACCAGACGCGAATAAGTAAGGCGGGCGTGAAGACGAACTTCCACGGGGTCACGAAAGTGGCCCTTTTTTTTCCGGCAGAGTTTGGCGCAAAAAAGAGCCGCGGACGGGGGGATCCGCGGCTGAGGCTCTCAACTTTGGGGAGTTCGTCCGGAGGGGAGGCCGGACGGTTGAGAGATTAGAAAAAATGTCGGGGGTTGAAGAAGGAGGGGGGGAACCTTCTTCGGGGAATACCCCCGACAAAAAAAGCTCCGACGGCGTTAACCGATCGGAGCCTTCATGGCTCTATCAGCGTCCGCTGGCTTTCATCGGCAGCGGACGGTTGTCGTCAATCTGGGATTATTTTACGTCGAGGCCCACCGAAGGCAAGCCCTTCGCGCAAAATTTTCTGGGCGGCGATCAGGATTTAACGCACAGGGCCTATCAAACCGGGTGGAGGCTCGGCTTCACGTTAGCGATGTGCACCCCGCCGAATATGCCGTTTATGCGCCTTTTGGGGTGGGGCAAAAACTGCCCACCGGCGTTGCGGACAACCCGGAGGAAATCTTTGCCCAAGGCTGGCGCGGGCGCAGCCGAGGTGGCTGAAAGCTCACTTTGGATAGTCAGCCTGCTGCTGCCAGTCGAGCTCGACGCTGCCGGGGATGCCATGATACTCGCGCGGGAAAATGTAGTCTTTGCGCAGCGGAAAGCCCTCCCAGTCATCGGCGCACAGGATGCGGCGGAGGTCGGGGTGGGTGTCGAAGACGATGCCGAACATGTCGAAGGCTTCGCGCTCGTGCCAGTCGGCGGCCGACCAGAGGTCGGCGACGCTGGGCACGTGAGGGTCGTCGCGCGGACAATACACCTTCACCGCGAAGACGTGACGATGTTCGAAGCTCCAGAGGTCGTAGACAACGCACATCTTACCGTCGGCCACATAGTCCACGCCGCTGAGATTCGCCAGCCAATCGAGCCTGAGCGAAGGCTCCGTCAGCAGAAACTGGGCAACGGCGCGCCAGTCGGAGGCATTGAGGTGCACGCGAGGGTGCTTGTCATTCGGGAACGATGCAATGATCCTCGATGCAAACTTCTGCGATAGCGCGTCGGCGATCTGAACGGTGGTCATGCTGCGGATCCTCTTGAAGGCGCCGGAAGTATAGGTGAAGGCCAAACTGAACGGCAAGATGCGGGGCTCATCGCGTCGCGGAAGGCTGCGTCGTCGGGGAGCCCTGCGAAGCGCCCGCGGCGGCGCCGGAGGTATTTTCGCCGGTTGGCGGCTTGGCGGTCGCGCCGCTATTGGGGGCGCCGCTATTGGGGGCGCCGGAGGTGGAATTGCCGGAGGTTGATCCTGCGGTGCCGCGCTCGGACGTGCCGGCCGGCGCATCCGATGGGTTGCGCGGAGGCGCGTCAGGGACGCTGCCCGGGTTGTTCTGAGCGCCAGAGCGTGCGGGCGGGTTGTTCGTGTTGTTACTGCGGTTGTTGGTGGCGCGGTTGTTGGGGGCGCGGCTGTTCGCGCCGGTGCTGGTGTTGTCGCCGGTGCTGCCGGTGTTACCCGCGGTGCCTCGATCAGCGGCGCCCGCCGGCCGGGCAACCGAGTTGTGAGGAAGTGAAACGCCACTGTTCGGATTCACCGGCACGATCACGGCGCCGTCCGCTCCAGTTCCGACGGACCCCGAGTTGTTGCGCGGCGAGCTTGTGTTCGAACTATCGCCGCCGGTGGCGCTCCCGTTGTTGCGGATGCGCCCACCGGCTTCGGTCGCGGCGCCGGCGTTGGTGTCCCGGGAATTGTTTGCGCCGGCCGCGCCTATGTTGTTACCGACGTTGGAGTCCCTGGCGGAATTGCTGTTTCCGGTCTGACCGATCACCGTGCCGGTCGGTCCGGGATCGGGCTGGCCGGACTGGGGCGGCAGCATGTCTGCGCCGGTCTTGCCGTGCATAGCGCCGACGGAGTCGGCCTGCGAAGGCGCATCAACGGGCCGAGCTTCGCCAAGGCGGGGCGTATCGGCGCAACCCATTGCCATCGCAGCAAGCGTTAGTGAGGCGGCGGTAAGCAGTCGTGCAGAGCAGGGCATTGTTTCTCTCCGTAAGGTTACGAACGTCGGTGGCACCAAGTGTCGTCGATCAACCGGGTGCATCTGCGGGGAGCAAACAACGCACCGAGGAGCAAGCCGGGTCGACAGGGCCTGCGATCATCGCAAAAGCGGCTAAAATCGGCTGGGCCCGGTTGAAGGCGGGATTGGTCCGGCCAGCCTGTCGGAGGGCATTACGACCTGTCGTCGTTCAGGGAGGCGCGAGCGTTGGGGCGTTAGCATCGCCGCGCGAGCAGGTGACGGGATCGAGATCAAGACAATTGCCCGGTCCGCGATGGCCGCCGGGCCAATGTTCGCCAGCGATACGTAACGCGCGCGGCCGCTGGCAGCGCCATCGGTGTGCGACGTTCTGGTAAAAGCGTCCGGCTGACATGAATGGTGATCCAGAACATCCCGATCGCGCGGCTGGTGATCTCATCATTCGCCGCGCCACGCTGGGGGAACTGATCGATCTGCGTCATCAGGTGCTGCGCCAGAATCTGCCCCGGGAGAGCGCGATTTTCAAAGGGGACGACGCTCCTGCGGCACTGCATTTTGGCGCGTTCGCGGGGGCTCGCACGGTCGCGTGCGTATCGCTTCATCCGAGTGAATGGGAGACGGCTGCGGCGTGGCAGCTGCGCGGAATGGCGACGGCGCCGGATTACCGCGGACGCGGCGTCGGGCGGCGGCTGATGCAGGTGATGGAAGCGGAGCTGGAATCATTGCAGGTGAGCCGGGTCCTGTGGTGCAACGCGCGGCTGCCCGCAGTGGGGTTCTATCAGGGGATGGGATGGCGCGTGGTCTCGGAGGAGTTTGAAATCCCCGCGGCCGGGACACACGTGCGAATGCTGCGGGGATAGTGGTCTTAACGCGAAGCCACCCGCGCACTAAGCGAAGGTTACTCAGCGCGGCGGGTTGTTGGGCCGGGGGTGAGCTCGAAGGTGACGCTTACCTGGGCCTGGACCGCGATCTGCCCGAGGGGAAGGCTTTCTCCGCTGTCGGCGGCCGGGGCGGCGACTTCCTGCATGCTGTTCTGGGACATGCCACCGTAGCGTCCGGAGCGGGCGTAGCCGCCGCCGAAATAAATGCCGCCGCCACCTTCCGTGATGGTCCGCGGGACCCCGACACCCTGCTCCAGTTCGCTGGCCAGCGCGACGGCCTTTTCCTTTGCAGCGCCGATGGCCATCTTCCGGGCCTGGTCGCGATACTTGCGCAGCTCGGTGGTGCGGAAATCGACGCCGAGCAGCTGGTTGGCCCCGTTCTTCAGCGCCGAGTCGACCAGCTTCTCAAAGTTTTTCACGTCCTTGAGTTTCACCGCATAGTTGCGGCGGACGATGTAGCCCTGAATGTCGGGGACGAAGCTGCTGTCGCGGTAGCGGAGCTCCACTTCGAGGCGGTCGGTGGCGATGTACTTCTCTTCGACGCCGACGTCACGGATCGCCTTGACCAGCTTGGCGCTGTTGGTGTCGTTGGCGGATTTGGCTTTGTCCAGATCGGGATCAAAGCTTTGAACACCAAAGGTGACGATGACTTCGTCGGGGACGACGTAGACGATCGACTCGCCCGACGTGGAGATGACGCGGGGCTGCTCGTCGGCGCGCAGGGTGGGCGCGAGCGGGAGCAGGGAGGCGAGTGCGATCAATGTGGTGCGGTTCATCTGGTTCTCCTTCGTTGGCAGCGTGTTGATGGGCTGACTCTCTTGACGCGCGCGGCGCCAGAAGGTTGCAGATGCTGACGAGCCATTCACGTTCTGTTCAGTTCTGCAATACCGCGTAGAGGTAGTCGCCGCGGCCGCGCCAGTCCCATAGGAGTCTCGACCAGCCGGTGAGACGGACGCCGCGGGAGGCGATTTCGTTGGGGAACCTGGCGGAGTCCGGGACAATCGCTCCCAGACCCAGCGCGTTGAGCTGTGCGCTGACGCAGACGGGGTAGGGGTGAGTTCGCGTCCGCAGGCGGATGACCTTCATGTCTGCGAGTCGGGCGAGCGCGCGCATCGCTCGGCGGCCCATCAGGATCCGGTGGTACGGAATCTGCCAGTGCGCCCAGGTGGGGCCAAAAATCTCGACGTGGCGCGAGTCCAGATTTGGCTGCGCCAGGACGAGGAGCCCGCCGGGCTCGAGCATCTGCTTTAGCCGCCGGACCACCAGGAGGGGATCCTGCAATCGCTCCGCGTGCCGCAGAAGGATTACGTCGAACAAAATGCCGTCGGGGACGACCATCGGAAGGTCCTGCGCGGAAGTCTCCCAGACTGGATGCCCCTTCTTGCGGGCGCTTTGGGCGGCGGCGGCATTGGTTTCGGCTCCGAAGGTTTGCCATCCTTTGCGCTGGCGGATCGTGTCCAGAAGGGCGCCGTCGAAACAACCGACCGCGAGAAAGCGGAGCGGCGACGTCCGTTCCAGCGGCAGGCCCTTCAGGCTCGCAAGCACGTCGTCGGCGGTCGGGTCTGAGAACCGCGGCTTCCTGAACCACCAGTAAGGACTGGGAAGCCCCGCGAGCGCCTGTCCCGAGAACAGGCCGCCACGAAAGTGCGCATAAGGCGACGCCGCATCCGTCGGCGGTGGGACGACACGTGGGTGGGAATCCTGAGTGCGGCCGTTGTACAGGCTTTTGAGTCGCTCGGGGCCGAGGGGCGGGTAGGCGAGGGCAGCTCCGGCGGCGGAATCATAATAAACGTGGTGTATTTGCGCATCGGCGGAGTTCGTGTCGCGCGTGCTGAACAGAAGCCGGTCGGGAAGGCGCTTGGTCAGCGGACAGACCGGCTGCGCAGGCACCAACTGCGGCTCTTGTCCGGGCGGAAGCTTTGCATTCGCGGCGTTCAGCGGGAAGAAAAGAGGCTGCCGCTCGAGCAGGGGCCGAAGCCAGTCGGTCAGGCGATTTCCCCAGTGCAACAAGCGGCAGCGCATGCGGCCAACGGTTCCGAATCTTCGGGAAAACTGCTGCCGTGCGTGCGCGAGCTCCGAGCGGTAGGCATCGCTGCTCGTGCGCTGGCGGATGGTTCGAATCTGTCCGGGGAGGCGCTCCAGGCCGAAGCGGCGGGCAATTCGAATCCACAGGTCCCAGTCCGCGACATGCCGAAGCCTGCGATTGATGCCGCCGAGCGCGCGATACGAGCGGCGGGTGAAGAAGACACCGTTGGGAAATCGCTCCTCGCAGCGCAGGAGGTGGTCGACGTCGAGCCACGGCCGGGGCGGCGCGGGGAAGCGCCAACCATCAAGCTGGATCGAATCTTCGTAGTAGATTGCCTCGGCGGAAGGGTGGTCGCGGAAGTATTCGCCGACGCGGAGCAGACCGCCGGGCTCGTAGACATCGCCGGCGTTGATATAGGCGAGGACCTCACCGCTGGCGATGTGAAAGCCCTTGCCGATGGCATCGAACGGGCCGGCGTCGGGCTCGCTGAGGATTCGATCGATCCGGTCGCTGTATTCGTTGAGGATTTCGAGCGTGCGGTCGGTGGAGCCTCCGTCGACAACGATGTACTCCAGGTGCGGATGGTTTTGAGCCAGCACCGATTCGACCGTGCGTCGAACGGAAGGTTCGGCATTCAGCACGGGCGTGACAACGGTGAGTTTTGGCAGCGGCGCGCGGAAGGGAGGGAGATAATGCTGTTTACCGACGATCCATTCGACGAGGCGGTATTTGAGCGGGGGCCGGGTGCGACGGGGCTCGAGGACGCCCATGCGCTCCTCGAGGCGCTGCACCTGCTCGCGCAGCTTATCGACTTCCTGCTGATTCCCCGGGCGGAGTTCTGCGACGCGTACGCCGGCCAGGAGCGGGGAGACCGCGTCGGCGGGCAGGCCGCCGGCGCTGCTGTAATCGCGGCCGACCTGGCGGATCATCTCGCTGATCTCCTCGCGGAGGCGCGAGATCTCGAGTGTCTGTCGGTCGAACTCGGCGGCGATAGCCTGGGCGCCCTGCGATTTGCTGGACAATTCGGCCTGGAGATGCTCGACCTGCGCCTCGCGCTGGCGCAGGGCGCCGGCGAGATCCTGTGCAGTGTGACGGACTTCGTCCAGCTCGTCGCGAACGCGCGTGGTCTCCTGCGTGCGCGTGCTCAGCTCGCGCGAGAGCCGGTCGAGTTCCCGCTGGCTGGCGTCGAGCTCAGCGCGGAGGTTCGCCAGATCCTTTGCCTGTGATTCGAGCGCCGCGTTGAGATCGAGCCCCGGCGCCGCGCTCTGTGTCAGTGTGTTGAGCCGTCGCGCGAGGTCGGCGGATTCGCGGAGTTGGCGCTGAGCGAAGGCGTTCGCCTCTTTGAGCATTTGCGCCGCGAGGCGGGGCTCGGGCTCGAGGACGCGCGCCTCACGGCGGATGATCTTCCCCGCTTCCAGGTCCTGGGCTGCGATCCAGACGTCCTGCACCGGCAATGCCTTGACGCAGTGAGAACGATCGAACGAGCAGAGCCACTCGCAGCCAGCGCAGCTTACGCCAACGGTCAATGAGATGCTGGGATCGACGGCGGGGAGGAAGCGGAGCCGGTGCCCGCCGGCAAAGACAGCCAGCGCGGGCTTGCCGAGCGCCGCCGCCAGGTGCATCGGCCCGGTGTCATGCCCGACATATCCGGCACAGAGCGCGATCAACCCCATCAGTTCGTCAAGGGTGCCGCCGGGCGGCATCCAGACTGCGGTCTGCTTCGCAGGCCGGCCCATGAGTTGCTGCACTTCGCGCGCGACGGGCTCCTCCTCATGCAGCCCAACGAAAAGGAATCGACGGTCATGCTGAGCGGACCATTGTGCGAGTAACTGTGCCCAGTTTTCAGCGGGCCAGGCCTTGATAGGCACGTGCGCGGTTCCGGTGACGCACGCGGTCCAGAAGCCGGGAAGAAGGCCGAGTTCAGCGACGATCTGTTTTGCCCGGGCCAGCTGCGGCTCATTCGCTCTGAGTTCCGGATCGATTTTCTGTGGGCGGCAGCCGAGGAGGGCGGCGAGGGCGGCGTTTTTCTCGATCTCCGGCGCGTCCTCCTCCACCTGCGCGGTCAAGTCGAACCGCATGGTGGAGTCGGGCGCACGGCCCGCATAGGGATCGCCGGCGTAGAGTCGACCGTTCATTCCGGCCCGCCGCACGCCGGACAATTCCTGGGCGAGTTTCTCCTCGAACAGAGTCCAGCGGAACGGGGCGACGAGAAGCACCTCGGGCTGGAATCGCCGGGCGCTGTCGAAGAGCGTGGCAAAGGTCTGCCAATGCTCGGGCAGGTCGGTGGAGTAGACCTCGAAGGGCAGCTCCAGCACCTGCGCCGCGGGCGCGACGTGCGCGAGGAGCGGCCGGACGGAGGGTCGCACGATCAGCATCAGCTCATGTCCCGCCGCCGCAAGGGCGTGGTACATCGGCTGGCGCAGAACCATATCGCCGATCGTGTCCGGATTGCTGGCAAGGATGCGCATGCGTGAAGAATCAGCCGGGCGGAGAATTGTACCCGCACTGGGTCGCGGCGCCGCGCATCGGGTGCGGTTGTGAGGGTCCTGGCCCCGCCGTAGTATCAGCAGGGCGTTTCCCATCCTTTACCCATGTCAACCGCGAGCGCGCAAGCCATGCCTGACGCATCCCGGCCGACCTCGGCGCGGCAGCCTGAGCGGCGGTTGGAGGACCAGCCGATCATCGAGGTTCGCCAGCTTGGCAAGCGGTTCAAGATCTACAACCGGCCCTGGGGCCGGGTCGCGGAATGGGCCAGTGGCGGATCGGTGGTCCGGCATGAGGACTTCTGGGCGCTGCGCGACATCTCCTTTGCAGTGGCACGCGGGGAATCCCTCGGGGTGATCGGGATCAACGGGTCAGGAAAGAGCACGCTGCTGAAGATTCTCAGCGGCGCGATGTATGCCACCGAAGGTGAGTTCCGCGTGAGCGGGCGCGTGCTCAGCTTGCTGGAGCTGGGGACGGGGCTTAGCCCGGAACTGAGCGGCCGGCAGAATGTTACCAACAGCGCGCAGCTGCTCACATACGGGCCGGAGTATGCAAACGCCAGGATGCCACAGATCGAGGCGTTCGCCGAACTGGGAGATTTCTTCGATCGGCCGATCCGGCTGTACAGCAGCGGCATGCTCGTGCGGCTGGTGTTCAGCATGTTCGCGTGCTTCGACCCGGATGTGTTCATCGTCGATGAGGCGCTGAGCGTCGGCGACATTTACTTCCAGCAGAAGTGCGCCCAACGCATCCGGCAGATGCTGCGCGACAAGGTAACGATGCTGTTCGTGTCGCACGACCTGGCGGCGGTGGAGGCGCTGTGCGACCGGGTGATGCTGCTGCATGGGGGGGAGATGCGTCACCTGGGGGACAAGCTCGCGGGAATTCGGATGTATTACGCGGTGAGCGGAGCGGGTCAGCCGCGCGGCGGGGCGATCGCGCCAGAGCCGGAGTCAGCGTCTTCCGCGGCGCAGGCGGCGGCTGCGACGGGGAAATCGAATGTCATTGAAGGAGAGTCAATTCCGAAAGATGTGATCGAATCGTTGCCGTGGCAGTCGCCGGATGAGCGCGATGATATCGGGACCGGGAAGATGAAGGTGACGGGCGTCTGCTACAAGCGACTGGACGGCAACCCGGAGCCGGTGGTGGAACAGAATGAGTGGCTGGATCTTTATGTGCGCTTTCGCGCACTGCAGGATGTGGGGCCGCTGAACACCGGCGTGACATTGTTCGATCGGCTCAACCGGCTGGTGTTTGGCCGGGGCTGGACCAACGCGGACATCGATCCGATCTCGCTGCGGCGCGGGGAGGAACTGATCAGCCGGGTGCGCCTTCGGATGGACGTGGAGGCGGGGGAATACATCGTGATGCTCGGGGCGGCGGAGGCGCTGCGGGATGCGGCGAGCCCGAACGGGTGGAACCAGAGCTTTGGCGGAGAGCGGTACGTCGAGCTGCCGCATGGGTCGAAGATCGCGGTTTTACCGCGGAGCGATCGGCGAAAGCTTGGCTATGGCCCTGCGAACCTGGAGACGGAGTTTGCGCGGGTGGTGAAGGAGCGGTAGGCGCGGGCGTCGATGCGGGGCGGCGCTGCGCTCTGCGCGGCCGTGCGGAGGGAACACGGGCTGGGGCAGCCGGTCGGACTTTCAGGTTAAGCTAAAAACCTGTTTCCCAGCCCAAAAACCCATGCGCACCCCATCCGATCCCCATCGCCGCCCCACCCCCTCCCCATCCGTCGACCATCCACCCTCCATCGAATCCCCATGAAGTTCCCGCCACCCACCCATCGTCCCCCCG
>JBBRCX010000048.1:0-35483 GCA_038204465.1 Tepidisphaerales bacterium
ATCCTCGCCACGCTCGTGCTTCAAGGGCTCACCCTGCCATGGGTAATCCAGGCGCTGGGATTGAAGGGGGATTCGGGCAATCAGCGCGAGGAGACGATCGCGCGATTGCAGGCGGCCCACGCCGCCCTGGCGCGCCTGGAAGTCCTGGGCGTCACCAACGAAGAAGCCGCCGACATGATCGTCCGCGTGAAGGTCCCTTATCAGGAGCGAGTTCAGTTTCTGTCGCCTCGAACGCGCGGGGGCGTCGAAGGGGTGGATGTTGATTCGGTACCGCGTGCCGGACGCAGGAACAGGTGCAACGCTACGCCCTTACCGCGGAGCGGGAAATGCTCATCCGCCTCCGCGATGATGGCGTCATCGGCGACGAAGTCCTCCGGCGCATCCAGCAAGAGCTCGACCACGAGGAGGCGCGTCTCACAGAAGACGGCGACGAACCGCTTCCCGGCGTCTGAGATTTCGCGCTGATAAGCCTTTCGTTGTTCTCCCCATGTGCAAGTGGACCGGAATTGGGGTAGTGGGTCAGGTTGAAATTGTCGCCCGGTTTGCGGTCCCGCACTCAGGGCATCGCTCGGGTGACGCGCGCAGGTGTAGCCGCAGTGAGGTCATTGTTTTGCATTCGGCTGCGACGTAATTTGACCGGCATCGACAGCACCTCCGACCATATCGTCGCCACGACCTGGGAACAGTTCCGCCGCAACTGGGCGGGTCCTCGCAATTTCATGCTCGGTGGCGAGTGTGCGCCGTTCACGTTCGACATGCCGCCGATCGATCAGGTGATTGCCGAGCTCAGTGCCGATGACGAAGCGCAGATTGGCCCTGGCCATGTGGGCAGGAGGTTGACAATCGACGACTACCGGGCCGAGTTTCGCGCAATGCCGATTGAGGAGGCGATGGAGCAGCCCTTTACGCTGGCGCACTATCATCTGTCCAGGTTCGATGCTCCCGGCAGATTTCTCCACGGTTTCGGCGATGGCGTGTTGCACCGGTGGAAGCAGGCGTTTGCCGCCGCCGGCTTCACCTTCGAGCGCTGCTACCCGATCATCTTCATCAGCGGCCGGCATTGCGCAACCAATTATCACATGGATTTCTCCCATGTGCTGGCGTGGCAGGTTTACGGAACCAAGCAATTCTGCGGCCTCAAGGATCCCGATCGCTGGGTGCTGCGCGACGTGCGCCTGAATTATAAACCTGGCGAGTTGGCCAAACCCGACGGCCTGTCCGACGCGGACGCGCTGTGTTACACGATGCGCCCGGGAGCTGCGCTGTGGAACGTCCTGCTCACGCCCCACTGGGTCAACGCCGGCGACGAGGAGATTGCGATGAGCGTCAACATCTCGCACGGCGGCGTTCGCCTGCGCGGCACGTTGTCCCCTAACGAGCAGGAACTTGAAACCTATCGCGCCCAGCAGCCCGACAAGGCGCCGACGAAGGTATCGGGCGCGTACTGATCTCTCGCATCGATCGGCGCGGGACTTGATGAAATTCGGACGACGTTGTTAGCGAGCATATACAGCGATTTTGCCGTCTGGTGCTCGGGGACGAGCTGCCTGAGCCGTGGCTTCGTCCGACAGATTGGTAACGATGCACTGAGTCGCTGCCGTCATAGCGACACTGTGTGTCAGGCCCGTGAAGGCGGCGGGACTAACTGACCATCTTACTTGCCGACAAATAATCCTGTCTTTTTGCCAAGCAGGCGTACGACGAAGTACACCGTCACGGTCATCAACAGCATCTCCCCGCTGAAGAACAGCCAAGGCATCGTCATATGAACCTCTTCGGTGGCATATCGTACCGCGCGCTGACCAGGAATCGAGCGGTATTCTCACCGAGGACAACGTTCCGAATTTTCGAATTGACCTAGCGGAATTGGCTGCTTTGGAATCACCGGAAGGCATCTCAAGGGGCCGGAATTGTCTTCAGTTGTGGGCTCGCGCGCGAGATAATAACATTCAATTTCCTGCCCGCCCCTGCCTCGCGGGAAAGCCGCCGCGGGCGCTCTTTGAAACCCACTCGATTCGCCCGATCTCGGCTGCTTTCATTCATCCCTCTTCGGCCGACGAGACAGCGAGTGCGAAAGGAGGCTCACTTTCATGGCGTCAACTTGAAGCTCCCTACAACGCTCCGCCCGCTCCCGCCTCGCGGAATCTACCGGGACCGCTACCGCATTGTACGCGCACTTGCTGCGCCTTCGCATTGGCTGCAGCGGTCCCACCAGGAGTGCATATGTACACCTTGAGCTATTCACCCAGGAAACTGTCGCTCCGATCTCTCCTCGCTCAGTTCTTCGTTCACCACAACCCGTTCTACCTTCTCAGCGCCCTGTGCATGATCGCCGGATGTTACGTGCTGAACCTCGCCCTTGAGCTGCACGCGGGTGAGGTGCGACGGCTCCTGATCCTCATCGCCACGCTCCAGTTCTATGAGCTTCTGCTGCTGGCGCTGGGTCTGTATCTCATCCACGCCCGCGGCATGTTCCGCGACGGCCGGACGCTGCTCCTGCTGGAGGTGGTGTTCCTCGCCGATCTCATGTTCCTGAACGCCGAGGCCGCGACCTGTACTCTCCAGGCGGGACTGGCAATCAACGCCGTCCTCTTCGCGCTCGCTTTGGGAAAAGTTCTCGCGGTGATGTGGGTGTTGAGCCAACGATTTCCCGTAGGCTTGTATTCCGTCGCCGCCATCCAGTTGGGCGCTCTGTTCGCGGTTCCGTGTCTGTTGAAGTTTCTCGAGCACGACGGCTTCGTCTCGTCGCGGCAGTTCTACGCGATCTGGTGGGTCGTTGGGTTGCTGCCGGTGCTGTTTGAAGTGCAGCGCAGACTCTGCCCGGAGTTGCACGAACGTGAATTAAGCCTGGCGATGCCGGGCCTCGGCCGACTGTACGCCATACTGCCCTTTGCATCGCTGCTCGCCCACATGGGCATGATGCACTGGGTCTACCGAACCCCGCTCTGTGGCGCCGACCTTTCACCCCTGGCGATCGGTCTTGCAATCAGCATCGCGTCGAAGGCGCCAACGGTGAGGCTGCCGCTCTCGAACCTTCGGCTGTTGCGCGTCGCGCTGCCGCTCACAAGCCTCTTGTTGGCGTCATCGTATCCGCGGGATCTACAGTTCAATCCCTTTGCCTCCAATGCGAACTATGTCATCACGCCGGTCGCGTGCGCGGCCATCGGCGCATACCTGGCATACGTCTATCTCTTCTTCCTGCGGCACGCTTCGTACTGGATCGCAGCGGGGGCGGTTGCGGCGGCGATGATCTTGTTTGGGCCGACGCCCTCGCAGATTGCGATCCAGATTGACTCCGCATGGTCGCGAGCCCACGAAGTGTTAGCGCAGCTGCTTCCGAGGACCGCGGTACAATGGGGCGTTACCGCGGTCATCTGCGCGTTCGCTTTCCTCGGACTTGGCGCTGCGCTGAGCCTGTCAAAAGCAAAGCCGCAACCCGCGGCAGCGGCGAGACTCGCGGATGAAGAGGGATGAATAAAGCGGCGAATGGGCCGGCGTGCTGTGCGCCGGCCCGTGATTTGTTTCTCAGAAGCGCGAACTTACTTCCACTTGATCGCGGTGGGCTCGAACTTGTTGAAGCGCGTGCCGGCGGCGAACTTGTCGCCCACTGTTCGGATGGCCGCGACGTACTCGTCGTATTGCGGATTGCGCAGGACGCTACGGAAGCCAGTCGTGCCGATCACGTGCGCCCATTCCTTGTGCCACTGCGGCCCGGGCGCCGGCTCGACGGTGCAGGGAATGCTGCTCCTGGTCAGCATCTCGGCGGCCTTCTCCGCGACCTTGCGATCGGGGTAGGCCTGCACGATCACGTAGTTCATCCCGATGATGCGCTGGTTTGTGCCTTCAACGGCGGCGGGCTCGGGCGGCGTCTGCGTGACAGGCTTCACCGCGTCATTGCCCGCCGGGGTCGCAGGAACTTCTACGCTGGGAGCAGCAGGGCGGGACGAACGGCCTACCTCCAGCGCGCCGGGCGTAACCCGGCCGGTCCTGATCTGGCTGCTCGTCGGGCCGGCATAGCTCGCCTGCGGCCCGCGGCCCAGGTGCCGGCCTGTGATGTACGCCAGCGCGATGACCACGAAAACCGCGAAGCCCGCGACGATCGCCGTCGTGTAACGCAGCTTGAGGGTGAGTTCGTGAAGGTCGCGGTCCAGCGCAAACTCGAACGGCATGCGGCCGCCGCCCAACTTGCGCTGCGGGCGAGCCTCCTGGCGAATTTCCGCCTCCGCTGCCTTCGGCGGCTCGGACGCCGACGCCGGCCGCACCGACGATTCCGGCACAAATTCAGCCGGCGCAGCGGAAGGCAACCCCGTTCCGCGGGCCCGCCCCTTGAACCACCACTTCGGAGTGCGCAGCAGCCCTGCTGCTGAACGCTCGGTCCGTTTGCCGGAGTGGATTACCTCGAAAAGCGCGGCGGAATGTTTGCCCTTGGCCATCCTTGACCTCTGGTTAATGCGGCGGCAGGTCGCGCCGCCCGAATCTCCCGCAAAACGGTTCTTCGAACCGGCTCGCCCCGAAATGCATGCAATGGCTGATAATCCGGCCGCGCCTTGCCCGTGGCGCGGCTGATCTTCCAACTCATAAACCTACGTTTCCTCTACGCCACGGTCAAGCGATTGTGCGAAGCGCTCATTTATATCGTACTTATGAACCGTCGGCGCACGACGCGGCACGACCATGCGTAGCAGGAGCGAGGATGCAGCGGCCCGTAATGGACCCGACCTACCTGGAGTCGCCGGTGATGCGGCGGCGCCGCAGATCGCTCTCCCTGGCGTGGGTCGTCCCCCTGGTGAAATCAGCCTTTGAGCTGCTGTTCAGCAGTCCGCTGCGGCTGGCGCGACGACGTCGAGGAGACTATCGCGAGCCGCCGTTTCTGACCCGACTCATCCGCGGCGCGATCTACCGACTGGTGTTCGTGCCGACGGTGCTGGCAATGGTTGCCGCCGCAATCGTATTCGCCGCCACGCATCCCTCCATGCCGCCGATGGACAGCGACCCCCGCGCACACGGCGTCTACTACGATCCGGTAAGCTTTGTCTCCACCGACGGCACCAGGCTGCAAGGCTGGCTCGTCCCGGTCATCGACGCGCGCAAGGTCCTGGAGAAAAAGGAAGATCTGCTCCACGGCAAGCACCCGGCCGTCCTGCTGGTGCATGACTTCGGCCAGTCGCCTCAGCAGATGCTGCCGCTGCTCGCGCCGCTTCACGATGATGGCTTTGTCGTGCTGGCGGTCGGGCTGCGCGGCATCGGCCTGGGGCGGGCGGCGGGGCAGACCTTCGGCTTGAATGAATCGAACGACGTGCTGGCGTCGGTCGACGTGCTGCGCCGCCGGCCCTTCGTCGACCCTGAGCGAATCTTCATCGTCGGAATCGGCACGGGCGGCAACGCGGCGCTGCTGGCCGCCAGTCACGACCCGCGCATCGCCGGCCTCGCGACGCTCGATGCCCGCGGACCGGACGACGTGCTCTTTCGCCTTCGCCCAACCACCACCGAGCTGCGATGGCTCGGGCCATTCTGCAAGTGGACCTTCGAGCTGGCTTACCGTGTAGATATCGACGAGCTCGAGCTGAATCGTTTCAGGTCCGTGCTCGGCACCCGGCCCGTGATCGCTCTCTCAGGCGCAGTGGACCCCGCCGGCACCCTCTCCGATCCCGCCCTGCAACGCGTCCGCACTTTTCTCCGCACCCATTCAGCCAGCGCGCACCAGCCGCTTCCTGCTCGTCTCCTGCACACCCGCGCGAACTAAAAGAAGCAGTAACCGCAGAACCTCTTGGACCCCGAAGAAGAGGATGAATTCTTAGCTGAGATGCGCACCGATTCATACGCAGGCAGACTGGGAGCCCCATCTGTGTTTTTTGCGACTACCCAAAGTCCACATCGGCGACGCGGTGTTTGGCGAGGCCGCCCAGGTACACTTCCGCCAGCGGTTGGCGGCCTTCCCAGGTGTGCCAGAGGATCACGCGCTGGCGGTCCGCCGACACGGCGGCGACCAGGTCGGCGGAGCCGCTGACGACCCGCAGCCCGCGATGAGCGCTCGCGTATTGCGTCACGAGTCCGTCATCGACGCCGACGCACTGGACTGGGCCGTCCTCGGACGCCAGCAGCAGCCGGACACCTCCCAGCCAGGGCAGCGCGCCGGCCGCGGTGACGCGCCCGCTGCGGCGTTCTTCGCACAGCGTCTCATGCGTCACGCGGTCCTTCGCGCACACCGTGCCGTCTTCATGCACCACCAGGATCCGGCGATCGTCCGGCACGATCGCGGCCACCTCGCTGTCTGTATCAGACTTCAGCTCCGCGACATCCTCCAGCTCATCCAACAGCAGAAGCCGATTGCCGACGCTGAAGATCAGCCAGCCGTCGCCCAATGGCTGCAGGTTCCGTGGCCCCGCCACGCGGTTGCTCAGCGATCCACTGCCGACGTTTGCTGATGCGGCCGAAGGTCTGGGCACCTGCAGCCGGTCCAGGCGGATCGCAGAGATTGGACCTTCTGTATTCATCCGCGACCAGCAGACGATTCCCGCGTCCCCGTGACAGGCGCAGAATGCATCGCGCTGGCTCCAGTAAATCACCCGGCTGAAACCAAGCGACGATTCGATGCCGGGATCGGGGTACGCCTGCGCCTCACTGGGCCGGTCCGGTCGAACCAGGAAGAACCCGGAACGGGCGCCCACGAGCAGCACGCGCTCGTCCTGCACCATCGCCGCCTGTACGCTTCGCAGCGGCCCAAGCGTCGGCGGCAGGGGGGTGAGTTCCGTCTTTGGCGGAGTGCTGCGCCCGTCAACCTTCACCAGGTAAGGGCCGGCGACGGCCCACAAATCCTTCGCGTCTTCCTGTTTGGCCGAGGCGAGCAGCACCGTCTGCAGCACCGAGCCACGGTCGGCGGGACTGATCTGCTCGAGCACGTCTCCCGCGGAAAGATCCGGCGCCGCCTGCCGCAGGGTTTGGAACCGCTTCAACAGTTCCGATGCCCGCTGGAAATGCTCGACCTGCCCCGCGACGCGCTGCTCCGCCATCGCCTGCTGCATGGCCCGCAGCCGTTGCTGCTGAAAGCCGCGGCTCTCCAGTTGCAGCTCGAACGGCGGCAGAAGCTCCACGCCGCATGAGAACGCAACGGGCGTCGCGGCGCGGCGCAGCGCTTCAATCAACCGTTGCTTTTGCTCCTCGCCGAGCCATTCGCCTGCATCGCGCGTGTCGGCCATCGTCGCCGCTTCGGTGCGAAGAGCGGCCTTGAAGTGTTCGGCGAGTTCGGTATCGGAAACCGATGCTCTTCCGTGCAGCAGCACCTCCTCGAGCATCCGCTTTTCAGTCGCATCAGGAATGGCGCGAATGCTGCAGGTGAAGTCGCAGCGCAGGTCGAAACCGTCGCGAGCGAGCAGATCCGCGAAGGTCCAATGCACCCGCACCGGCGACGGGTTGATGATCACCTGCCGGTTCTCGAGCGTTGCGATCTGGTTGGCTTGCGGCATTGGCGTCACCCCGGCGCGGCGGGCTCGCGGTGCGGCGCAACCACCGGAGGCGGCCCGACCCCTCCGGCTTGACCATCATATCCCCCGTGTTCGCCGTCGGGGATATAAAAGAACCCGATCGCTAGAATCGCATACACCGCCAGCAGCATCGCTCCCTCGAACCAGTTCGTCTCCCCGTTGAACCCAATCACCACCACGATCCCCACCGTAAGAATGACCGCGACAACTTCCATCGGCGTGAACAGAAGATCGAGTTGCTTCACGCCACCGACTCCCATCGCCATGAGCAGCGCGTTGAGCAGCACCAGCACCGGAACCGCGAACAGCGCGATCTGAAGGCTGCTCTGGTAGGTGATGGTCATCGCCGTGTCCATGTCGTTGCGCTTGGCGAGCACCACCGCCGTCGAGTGCTCCGCCGCGTTGCCGATGATCGCCAGCACGATCACGCCGACGAACAGCTTGTTCCAGCCAAACCGCTCGGCCATCGGCTCGACCGCGCCCACCAGGTATTCTGAAACGATTCCGATCCCGACCGACGCCAGCAGAAGCGCGATCGCGCTCTTGCGCACCGACCAGGCCGGCTCGGTCCCGGAAAGGCCCGCCGGGTCCTCCGGCGTATACGCCGGACCGCGCGAGAAAATGTGCGAGTGCGTCCTGAGCGTGAAGATCAGCCCAAGCGCGTAAACCACCAGCAGGATGATGCTGGTGCCGATCGAGACGCTGTGCTCGTGTTCCGCCAGGCTCGGATCGCGCCACTGGTACGAGAAGTGGAAGATCGCCGGGAAGAGCATCGCCGTCACCGCGACGGCCAGCAGTCCGGAGTTGGCCTCGGCCGCCGCCCGGCTGAAGGTCTGTTTCTCGCGCTTCCACCCGCCGACGATCATCGCCGCGCCGCTCACCAGCAGCAGATTGCCCAGGATCGACCCGGTGAGCGACGCCTTCACCACCTGGTTGAGCCCTTTGGTCATCGCGACGATTGCGATGATGAGCTCGGCCGCGTTCCCGAACGTCGCGTTCAGCAGTCCACCCCAGGTGGGCCCCGTCCGCTCGGAAAGATGCTCGGTCGCCGTGCCCATCAGATGAGCGAGTGGAATGACCGACAAGGCCGCCATCATGAACGTGACCGTCGGCTCCCACGATTTCCCATGCCCCAGCCAGTAGTGAACGACGAAGACGAACGGGAACGCGATGTAACCGGCGTAGTTGAGCAGGCGCATTGCGTGGCGATTGTGTAAGCGCCCCGCGCCCGGGTCAACGAGCAACCTGTCTGACTCATTCCCAGTTTCCTCACTCAGCGACCAATCCGCGGCAATGATCGGCAGTCGGATCGAGTCGATCCCGAGATTCGCGCCGCGTGGGGGCCAGGCTTTTCGCTGCCGGCCCAGGCGACCTTGCAGGCTTTCGCCGGCTTTGGCGATCCGATGCAGGGCTTTGGTGGGGTTATGTGGGGTTATCGTGGACCAGGAAGACCTCAACCGCGCGCTACAGACCTCACTGCCGACCCGAACGGCCCCAGCCGAGAATGCCGATTCGGCGCGGCCCGACGGTTTCACCGATTCATTTGTCAAAGAGCGCTCCGACACGGCCTCAGTCGCTGCGCCGAGACATGATTCATTATACAGTCTTTCTTCATGGAGTCAACCCTTCCGGGGAGATTTCAGGTTTTGAAACTTGCCGCTGCCGTCAGGCGAGGAGCGGGCGGACTGTGCGCGCCACATAACGGGCAGCGAAACTGGGATGGGTCAGGCAACCTGTCTGCGGGCAGCCTTTTTGCGTCTTCGGAAGCAGACTGCCCGCTCATGCCGATGCCGTCCTCGGCCAAATGCCGCAAAGGATGCCAGGCCGCATGGGCGAAACGGCGGCGAACCTTATAGTGGCTACCGTCCGCAGGGCCGGATAGACACCATCGCCCGGTAGGGTGAGCATTACGTGATAGGGCACGATACGGCGGACAGAGGAAATCAGTGACTGACTCCGACGAACAGGTTCGACAGTTCGAGCAAGTCGGCGCGGTGACGTTTGACGGGCCTTTCCCGCCGGCGCAGATCCAGGCCGTCAGCGACCTCGTTGCGCGCCTTGACGCGGAGAAGAAACTCGGCGGCTACGCCGATTACTTCGTTGAGCCGCTGCTGGTCGACGTGATCCAGCACCCGTTTTTCGAGGAGGCGGCCAAGCGCTTCCTGCACGCGCCAGAGGTGGAGTTCGTCAACTGGGCCGCGCGGCAGAAGGGCGCGCAGCCGGGCCAGGTATTTGCGCTGGACGGCGAGCACGTGGATGTGAGCTACCACCGCCTCTCGCTCGAGTCCGTCCCGCGCCGCATGCTGGTGAGCTTCTGGCTTTGGCTTACCGACGTGACGATCGACCGCGGCCCCTTCATGTTCCGCCCCGGCAGCCACCGCCAGATCGCGGAACACTGGGGCGATGACGGCGCCCACGCCGAGAACCCATTGATGTCCAATCAGCTCCCGGCCCTCGCGTACGCCGAGCCCGTTCCGGTGCTCGCCAAAGCCGGCCAGGTTTCCGCGCTCACCACCGCCACGGTGCACAGCGGCTCAGTCAACACCGGAACGCAGCCGCGCCGCGCGATGGTCATCAACTACCAGCCGCGTGGTCACGAGGTGCGCTTCAACATGATCGACGCCGCGAAGCGCGTCGCCCACCTGCGCGAGCTGCGCGCCGCAATGCGTCCCGAGCGCCGGCGCCTCATCCCGCTGAAAGGCAATGTGCTGAAGTAACCGGGAGCGTCGGTCATGCGAAGCCGGAAACCATCATGAAGGGACGCGCCGTTACTTTGGCTGCGATTCTCATCGTCGCCGCCGTCTATTTCGGCGCGGGGAAACTCGGGCTGTCGCTGGCTTTTGTGAACGCGAGCGCTACGGCGGTTTGGCCGCCGACGGGCATCGCAATGGCGGCCATCATTTTGCTGGGACGCCGCGTGACGCCGGGGATTTTCCTCGGCGCATTTCTGACAAATTTGGCCACGGCCGGTTCACCTGCAACGTCCCTGGGCATAGCCGCCGGCAATACGATGGAAGCATTCGTGGGCGCCGCGCTGGTAAGCCGCTTCGCCGGCGGGCGCAACGCGTTTGATCGGGCGCGAGACGTGTTTGCGTTCATCCTTGTCGCCGCATTGGTGAGCACCGCAATCAGCGCCACGGTGGGCTTCATCACACTGGCTGTCGGGGGCCTTGCCCGCTGGCAGGACTTCGGGCCGATCTGGCTGACGTGGTGGCTCGGCGACGCCGTCAGCGCCGTGATCATCGCGCCCCTGCTCATCGTGTGGGTGGCCAAGCCGCTGCCCCGCTTGACCGCCCGGCGATGGTTGGAGGCATCATGCCTGCTGGCGTTGCTCATTCTGGTTTCCCAGGCGGTGTTTGGAGGGGGACTGTTTCCCACGGGGAAGCGATATCCGCTGGAGTATCTCGGGATCCCGCTGCTGCTATGGGCGGCGTTCCGGTTTCGCCAGCACGGAGCGGTGACAGCGGTGGCCCTCATGTCAGCAATTGCCATCCGAGGCACGCTGAGCGGGTCGGGCCCATTCGCTACCGGTGAACCCAACGTGTCGTTGTTGTTCCTGCAGACTTTCATGGGGACGGTGGCGGTGACCGGGCTTGTCCTGGCCTCCGTGGTGACGGAGCGGGAAAAGACCGAGGAATCGCTGCGCCAGAGCAGGGTCGAGGCCGAGCGGGCCAGCAAGGCAAAGGATGAATTCCTCGCCGTCCTCTCGCACGAACTGCGCACGCCGCTTACTCCGGTGCTGTTGACGGTTTCGCTGCTGGAATCCCACGCCGATCTGCCGGCGGAGGTTAAAGAGGACGTTGCGGTCATCCGCCGCCACGTCGAGATGGAAAGCCGGCTGATCGGCGACCTGCTGGACCTGACGCGGATCGAAAAGGGCAAACTCCAGATCGATTTTCAGCAGGTGGATCTCCACCCGCTCCTTCGCACGGCTGCCGACATCTGCCGGCAGGAAGACGGCCCGCGCCTTTGCATCGAACTGGCGGCGTCACGCTCCCATGTGTCTGGCGACAGTGCGCGCCTCCAGCAGGTTTTCTGGAACCTGATCAGCAATGCCCAGAAATTCACGCCTCGCGACGGCATGATTACCGTCCGCTCGGCCGACGCGGGAAACAACCGCGTTCGAATCGAGGTCTCGGACACGGGCGTCGGCATTGAACCGGCCACCATCCCCAGGCTCTTCGCCGCTTTCGAGCAAGCCGACGTCAGAACCAACCGGCAGTTCGGAGGCCTGGGACTCGGCCTGGCCATCGCAAAGAAACTGGTGGCCGCTCACGACGGCACAATCACAGCTCATAGCGATGGCGTGGGAAAAGGAGCGACGTTTGTCGTTGAACTCCCAGCCGTCGCGAAACTCGAGCCTGCCGCCGTGGCCCTGGCCGTTGATGCGCCGCCTCCGGTTGCGACGCCGCTGCACATATTGCTGGTGGAGGATCACGAGCCAACGCTTCACGTCATGGCAAAACTACTCGGGCGGCTGGGGCATCGCGTCACGGCCGTCTCGACATTCGAATCTGCCGCGGCGGCCGCGCGAGCGGGAAGATTCGATGTTCTGATCAGCGACCTGGGCCTGCCCGACGGCAGCGGGCTTGAGCTGATGCAGCAATTAGGCGAGCAGTACGCCGGCCGTGCCATCGCCCTCACCGGATATGGGATGGCGGAGGATGTGGAAAGCAGCAGAGATGCAGGCTTTGCCGCCCACCTGACCAAGCCTGTCGACTTCCGACGGCTGCAAGCCGCGATCGAAGAGATCACGGCATCGGAGGGGAAGCAAGCCAGTGCGAATCGTTGCGACTCGAAGGCGTAAAAGGCGCGACCACTCGGCAAGCTCAGCCTCCGCTGCACCGAATTAGGCACGGGGGTGCGATTGCCGAATCGATGGTGATCGTTGATGTTCCCTTCGCAGATATCGCGGACGGACCACTTCAGAGGGAGATGGCCCTATTCACCTGCCTGCCGTGTTGTCGCCGCAGGCGTTTCGCGATGCAGTTGCACGCGGGCGCGCAGGCCCTTGTCTTCGAAGGTCAGGCCAAAGTCTGCGCTGTGGACCTGGTTGAACGTCGGCGGCATCGCCGGGCCCTCCTTCGGCTCGCCGGGATGTCCGTATTGCGTCGACTCCACCGTCTGCCACTTCTCGTTCCAGACATAGCGCCCGCCCGCGGGGTCGCGCAGAGCAGTGCCCCAGTACCGCTCGTGCGCCTGGACAGGGTCTTGTTCCGGGAACAGCCGTTTCCACTCATTCAAGATCGGGATGTTCCGCCACGCCTGCAACGGCATGCCTCCCACGGTTTCGCTGGGGAAAAGGTAAGGCAGGGCCTCGAACGCCTTAGGTTCGACGTGTGCGGCCACGTTGTCGCCTATCCACGGCTGCGCGGGCTGGGATGCCGCCGCCTCGCGAGTTGACGGAGCGGATGCGGGCTGCGTCGCGGCGCCGCGCGCCAATTCGCGGTCGATCGCGCGCTTGAGCAGGTCTTCGTTCAATGTCAGTAAAAACTGCTTCCCGGTCGCGACGTAGTACAGGCCAACCTTCTCAAGCTGCTGGTTCTCGCCCCTGGCCTGCCGCGACGGCGTGATCTTCACATACGGCTTGAGCGCGTGCTGGTCGAACGGAATTGCTGCTGTCAGCGGATCGAGTTGGGGCTGCAGGCCCTGCGTTTTCTCCTTCCAATCGAATTCCTCGACCGTAATTCCCTCTACACTGTTGACGTCCACCATCCCCGTCGCGGGCACAGTGATGGCGGGCAGCAGACGATCGAGCTGCAAGTTCTCGCTCAGCGCGCGGCCGCCGCTGAACAGCGAGTAGGTGTCGATAAGATCGCCCGGGAAAACGCCTGACGCTCCCGCGCGCCCGGAGGGGCTGGCTTCGCCAAGCTGTTTGCCGATCACCCGCGCCTGGTGGCGGAACCACGCGGCGCCGGGCGCGTTGACGCTCTGCAGCCGTTCGTAATGTCGCTTCTTCACCCGAAGGAACTCGTCGCGCTTGGCCTCCTTCACGTCCGCCGGCAATTTGAAGGAGACAATCGCGCCTGGCTCCGCCTTGGTGCGGGCCAGGAAGAGCTGACCTTTCACCTCCTGACCTCTGGGCAGGCGGATGGCGAGGGCGTTGGCAGGCCCTGAGCCGGGTACGGCATTCCCGGGCGATGCGTCACCGAAGTAGGCTTCGCCCCCCTCCACGATCGCGCGCGGCGCGAACACCGCGGTCTGCCACGCGCCGATTGATGGCACGTTCGGCGGCAGCTTACCGTCCGTGAGCGTCAGCTTTTGCAGCGGCACGATGTAAAACGCGTCTTCCGCGACGGCGGAGCGGCCGACGGCGAAGACGCACAGGACGACACCGATCCATGTCCATGTCGTGGCAACCTTCATCGGTTCCCCTCGTTGAGGTGTGGTGGTCTTAAAAGATCGATCTTGCGGATGTGTTGGGACCGCGTCAATGAGAATCCGCTTGGATGGCGAAGGCGTACGACGAGCTTGCCGTTGAGATCAACGCCGGAAAATACCCCGCCGCCAAAGAAGCCAGGGCCGCGCTCGACCAGAAATACGGCGGGATTATGCGAGCGAATTGAGTCTCATCACCGTCGCGACCCCCCCCTCAGCGCCGGGCCCCATAGCCGCGCTTGCCGTTTTTGCTCCAGATGGAAACCCGCGGCGTCGGCGAAACGTATAGTTGCAGGGTACAATCATTCCTGTCGAACGTGACTTTCTGGGATTCCTATGCCATTGGATGTTCTGGAAGATAAACAGCGCCTTCGTTCGCTCAAGGAGATGCTGCATCAGTACAGCGCTCCGGCGGCCGACGCGCTCATCGAGCGGCATGAGAACGGCGACGTGCAGTGCTTCGCCTGTGGGCATCGCTGCCTGGTGAAGCCGGGACGCGATGGCGTCTGCCGCGTACGCTTCAACGACAACGGCACGCTCCTCGTTCCGCACGGATACGTCGGCGCGCTCGCGTGCGACCCAATCGAGAAAAAGCCATTTTTCCATGTCCTTCCCGGAAGCGACGCCCTCACGTTCGGCATGCTCGGCTGCGACTTCCATTGCGGCTACTGCCAGAACTGGGTGACGAGCCAGATGCTGCGCGATCCTGACGCGGAGGCGCCGCCCCGGCAGACGACCCCGAGGCAACTGGTCGACCTCGCGCTGCGACAGGGCGCGCCGGTCGTCGCGTCGAGCTACAACGAGCCGCTCATAACCAGCGAATGGGCCGTCGATGTCTTCAAGGAAGCGCGCTCGCGCGGGCTGCGCTGCGCATACATCTCCAACGGCAACGGTACGCCGCAGGTCCTCGATTTCATCCGACCGCACGTCGATGCTTACAAGGTCGACCTGAAGACCTTCAACCCGAAGAATTACCGCCAGCTCGGCGGCGTGCTGGAGAACGTCACCGAGACGATCCGGATGCTCAAGGAGCGCGGCTTCTGGGTGGAGATCGTGACGCTCGTTGTCCCCGATTTCAGCGATGATCCCGAAGACCTCAAGCGAATGGCCGACTTCCTCGCTTCGATCGACCCGTTGATGCCATGGCACATGACCGCGTTCCACCCGGATTACAAGATGATGGACCACCGTCAGACCGAGGTGGAGGACCTGATGAAGATCGTCGAGTACGGCAAAGCGGCCGGGCTGAAATACATGTATCCCGGCAACCTTCCCGGGCAGGTGGGCGAGTGGGAGAACACGCGCTGCCACCATTGCAACGCCACGGTCATCCGCCGTCACGGGTTCCTCGTCCACGAAAACCGGGTCGGTCCCGAGGGCCTCTGCCCCGATTGCCGCAACCCGCTGCCCGGCATCTGGGGCAAATCCTCGGGCCACGGCGATGGCCGCGTCCGGCCGCTGCTCTGACATCCCAACGCCAATTCCGGCGCAGCCGCGGCAGTGATCATGGGCATTAGTTCTGTTCTACAACTGCATCGAATGGGTAAGCCACCGGGCAGACTACGGGATTCAAAAGACGGCCAACAAAAAATGCAGATGAGCCCCGATAGGAAGGAGCCAGCGCCACAGCTGCCAGCGAAACAAGACGATCGGGCAAGGAATTCTCCGAACCCGTTAAGTTACGAGCCTCGCCAGAAGCGGCGAAGTTTGCGCGAGTCCATTCAGCGACCTTTGGCGATCTACTTTCTAATTGGATTCATTGCATTGATCGTGGACCGGCTCGCCGACTGGTACAGCCATGAGAAGAGTACTTCGATCTTCGCGTCCAAGAGGCTGACGCCATTCCAGGTCTCAAACCTTGTTGAAGCAGGTTTCTGGAGCACGATTGGGCTTGCCTTTGCCGTGGTAGCTATCCGTCGCACGGGGGCCATTCGTTGGCGGTGTGCAGTCACTTGCCTGGCATTTTTATTTTTCGGGGTCTCCGATCTCGTGGAAGCGCAAACGGGTACATGGTGGCGACCGTGGTGGTTGTTCGTTTGGAAGGTGGCCTGCTTGGCGATCCTAATGGTTGCATTCCTCATCTATCGGAGAGACAAAAAGCGTTCGCCTACCACCCCTCCTTAGGTGCTGCTTGAGCGTGCTCTTCTGCGCGCGGTTGTGCGCCACACCAGAGGCTCTGGTGTCGTCCCTGGAGCTCCGTCGCGTCGGTGTCAACTCTCGCCCCATAAGCGCAGGGCCGGGGGTCGATGACGATGCGATGGAGTGCGAGGGACATAGCGCAGGGTCCCGCCGCTCCGGATTTCAATCGCGCTCGCTTCCTGACGAACCTCAGCGCTGTCTCGGAACGTCGTCGGGCAGCTTGCAGATCAGGCGAACCAAGAGCATGATGGCGAGGCTGCGGAATCCGCCTAAGGCCTCACGTGTGCATCGCCCGCGGAGACTTGATCGCAGCGGACCGATCTCGAATATCTGGCTCGAAACAGCAACCAAAGGGCCATTGTCAATGATGTCACTGATGAAACGCATTCGACTCTCTCGCGCCAACGCGGTCCTGCTGCTGATCGCGCTGGTGGGCTGCGTCGCGACCGCGCTCGTGGCGAGTTCGGCCGCGCCTCCTGCGACGCGGCCGGCCGCTCCGCTTGATTTAAGCACGCCGCAGGCCGCCCTGAAGAGTTTCGCCACCGCTTGGCGCGACGCGGACGCCAGCGGCCTCAACGCGAGCTTGCTACGGGGCGAGAATGCGCTGAAGAACGCCACGTTCATTCGCTGGATCGAGGTCGACCATCGTTTCGAAAAAGCCGCCACCGCCCGTTACGGAAAGGACGGCGTTCAGAGGCTCCGCACCGTCATCGCAGTCTCCTCGATGTCCCAGCGCGGCCAGGCTCTTCTCGATGACCTGCCTGGGGCAACGATCGCCGTCAACGGCGACCACGCGACGGCGGATCTGGAAGTAGCCGGCCTTCACGAGTTGCAGAAGGTAAACGGCGAGTGGAGGGTCAAACTTCCGGGCGGAGAAAACGAAGCTTCCCCGCTGATCGGAATTGTGGAACGCGTGTCGGCTGACATCGAGTCCGGCAAACTGAAAACCGTGGACGACGCCCGAGCGGTGCTGGCCAAAGCCACCGATACCCTGGCCAACGCCAGCACCGAGCCGACAACTCAAGCGAGCCCGTAGGCGACATCATGCGCCTTGTGCGGCGGCGCCCCCAGCGATCTTCCGGTTGCATTGGGTCGCCATATGACCCCCATCACTTATAAATCCTGCATGTGTTGCCACCGAGACATCGCTGTCAGTTATGCGAGCTCAGCAGTTGACAGAAACCAGCGAACAAGAGGTTATTGCTAGTTCTTGATTGCGGCGTAAGAAAAACGATGAAAATGCCCCAGCGACTGCCTGCGCGTCGACGAAGTATGTGGACTTCTATTGCGCCAGGTCTGGCATTTGCGACGGTCTTCATTACCGCGCATGAGCTTACCTATGTCCTACCTCGCGAGCTTAAGCTACGTTTCCCATTTTCGTTCCCGGGAAGCGTGGATTACTGGTGTGGCGGTGCGAACGTTGCTGTTAGCTTCGCCCTGAGTTTTGCTCTAGCGCTGGTTGCTGCGTACATCACATGGAAACGTGTTCGTCACCTCGATCCGTTAACTGGCTGTGAGTGTTGCGGCTACGACCTCACAGGTAATATTAGCGGTGTGTGCCCCGAGTGCGGCTCCGAGGTATCACCGGGCCGTCGCCGTGACACATAAGACACGGAAGAATTAAACGGAAGAAAAATTCATGTGTCACCTGTGATATGAGACCCAACTCCCCGCGATCCACTGCGCTCTGCATTCTGCTCATCATCTTCGTCACGGGATTCACCTTCGTGCGGCTCTGCTCGAACCAGTTCGTTTACTGGGACGATCACAATACCATCGCGCGCAACCCCAACTTTGCGGTCGAGGGTGCGGCAGGTCCAGGCCGGTATTGGCGGGAGCCGAGCGGCAGCCTTTATATTCCCGTTACCTACACCGTCTGGGGCGCGCTCGCGGAGCTGTCGCGCGGCAAGCAGCCGGACCCGGTGATGCACAGCCTGCTCGATCCCTGGCTGTTCCATGCCTTCAACGTGCTGCTTCATATCGCCACTGCGGTCCTCGTCTTCCTGCTGCTGAGAAAACTGATGGGAGCCGACTGGCCCGCATGTCTCGGGGCCTTGCTGTTTGCATTGCACCCGGTGCAGGTGGAGTCGGTAGCGTGGGCATCGGGGACCAAAGACCTGCTCGCGGGATTCTTCGGCGTGCTGGCGCTGCTCGGCTACGTCGCCGCGGCCCGGCGGATGAAAGCCGGCAACGCGCGGGCAGCCTATCTCACCTACAGCGGCGGGGCGGTGGCGCTGCTCTTCGCGATGCTGTCCAAGCCCTCGGCGGTGATCGTGCCGGCGGTCGTAGGGGTGCTCGAGCTTCTGTTGATCAGACAGTCCTCCAGGCGGGCCTCCCTCTGGGTCGCGGGCTGGCTGGCGCTGGCCGTGCCGTTCATCGTCAAAGGCAAGCTGTCGCAGCCGGCCACGATGTATTTCACGGCGCCGCTCTGGTCGCGCCCGCTCATTGCCGCCGATGCGCTGGCGTTTTATCTGAAGCAGTTGATCGCGCCGATTCATCTTCTGCCGGATTATGGGCGCTCGCCGCGCTGGCTCCTGCAGAGCGGTGCTTATCGATACACCTGGGTCGTCCCCGTCGTCGTCGCTCTCGCTTGCTGGCTGGGAAGGCGGCGCTATCCATGGCTGCTCGCCGCCTTCGGCGTCTTCGTCGCGGCGCTGCTGCCGATCCTGGGGCTGGTGAAGTTTGAGTTCCAGCTCTACTCGACCGTCGCCGATCACTACCTCTACTTCGCCATGCTCGGCCCGGCGCTGGCCCTGGCGTTTCTGATGTCCAGCCACTGGAAGCGCATACCGGTTTCGCTCTGCGCCGCCGCGCTCGCGGTCGTCGCCGGCCGCAGCTTCGTGCAGGCGGGTTACTGGCGCGACACATCGACGCTGTTTCATCACGTGCTCGAAAGAAACCCGACCAGCCTCGCCGCCCAGGCGGTGCTCGGATTCATGGAACAGGAGGCAGGCCATGATGCGATGGCATATCAGCACTTTCTGCGTACGTTAGAGACCGAGCCTGAATACAGCACGGGCTACTTTTACCTTGGGGTGATTGAGCTGCGTGAGAATCGACCGGTCGAAGCGCTTGCCCACTTGGAACGCGCTAACGAACTCAATCCGGACGACCGGCAGGTGTTGAATAACCTCGGCATTGCGCTGGCCAGAGTTGGTCGGTTTCCCGAGGCAGTCCGCCGGCTCTCGCGGGTTCTGGAACTGGTGCCGGACTACAGTTCCGCGCGCACCAATCTCGGTGTGGTGTATGAGCAGGCGGGCGAGCCTGCGCTGGCGATGAGGTGCTATCAGCAGGTTCTGATGACCGACCCTAACGATGAAGGCGCACGCCGCGGCATGCGGCGCCTAACGGGCCAACCTCAGTAGTACTCGGTGCGTCTTCTGAATCGCGCGCGGTCGCTCCGGTTCCATTGGACAAACTTGCGACCGTCGCAGTGGGTCTTTACCATTTGGAGCTCAGCGTTGAGGAGACATCTCATGGTGCGACGATGGGTGGCCGGGGCAGCCGCGGTTTTCCTGCTTGCCACAGTCGTGCTGGCCAAGCCGGGCTCCGTCACGACCAAGGACGGGCAGGTAATCGAAGGCGACATCGCCGAACACGACGAGAAGGTAGACATCACGTCGGCCAAGGGGATCAAGACAACGATCCTGCGCGATGGGGTTGAGAGCATCGATTACTTCGCCTCCGATGACGAGGAATTTCAGAAGCGCCTCGCGAAGCTCGATGCGAAGGACGTGCAGGGCCGGATCGATCTCGCGCGCTGGGCGATGGACCGCAAGCAGTACAAGCTGGCGCGCGATGTGCTGGAGATGGCCCTTGACATCGATCCGAACAATGCCGACGCCGATGCGCTGTTGAAGACCGCCCGCCGGCAGATGCAGTTGAAACCGGCGACCCGACGGGAGAGCGCTGAGAACGGCAGCGAGCCGGCGCCCGGGCCCGCGCCAGGGCCCCAGACCGCTCCAGCGACCCGCTCCGCGACCGCCAGGCTCGTGACCCCTGAGGAGATCAACGAGATCCGTCAGAAGGAGTGGCGAAAGGGCGACCGCGGCGTGATCGTCCGACTCGAGAACGACGTGAAGCGGCAGTACATGAACGCCAACGCCCTGACACCCGCCGAGTTCAACAAGCTCGCCGCGGCTGAGCAGGGATACGAGATCATCCTCCATGGCGGCAAGCTCGCCCGCGACGTGAAGGTCGTCAACGATCCGCCGGCCCTGTTTCAATACCGGCGTCTCGTACAGAAGAGCGTTCTGAGCGGCTGCGCGGTCGCGGGCTGCCACGCCACCGCCGGCGGTGGTGGCGACCTGACGCTCTTCAACCCCGCCGATAAGGATGCGCCGGCCTACACCAACTTTCTGATTCTGAATCGTTACGCGAAGACATACGGCGATACGCGGTATCAAATGGTGGATCGCACCGAGCCGAAGCAGTCACTGCTCGTGCAGTTCGGCTTGCCGCGCAAGCTCGCGGACGTCGGCCACCCGGAAGTGCAGGGGTGGCGTCCAATCTTCAAAAACCTCAGCGATCCGCACTATGTCGAAGCGATGGACTGGCTGGGGAGTTCACTGGCTCCGATGGCGCCCGAGTACAAGATCGACCTGACCAGGGAGCCGCCCGGACACGGCGACGATCGCACAAGTCACAGCGGCGAGGAAGGGCGCGGCGCGCCTTGAGGCCGCGCGCGAAGTTGCCATAAGCATGTTCGCGCTGGAGCGTGGTGCACGAATCCCGTCAGGACTGTGCCGTCCCCACGATTTTGAAATGACTCCCGCCGGCCTGTTTACACTTACCATTGCCGTCACCGCCGCCAGCGCCGCGGTGGACGGGCTCCTTCAGCGCCGCCGCAGCCGCATGCTGCGCGGGCTCGCCGCCGAGTGGCGGCTCAACTACAGCGCTGCGGATCCGCTGCACATCGCGTCAAAGGTGGCCAGCCATTTCCCCATACCCGGCGCCGCCAACCTCCGCGTGAAGGACCTGATCTATGGGAGCGAGCGCGAACGCTATCGCTATGTCTTCACCGCGGAATTCACCGCCGGCGTGGTCCGCACCAAATGCCGGCTCACGCGCGTCGCGACGTTCTCCGAGCCGCGCGATCGCGACGACCCCGACGCGATGAGCCCGATTATCCTCGCTCCCAAGTCGGGCACGCTCCTCGAGCAATATCAGCATCTGGTCCCCGCCTCCGCCCGCAAGGCGGTCGAGCCGCCCAGCGTAGACCAACCCACACCCGCCAGCGTCTGATACTCTGCCGCGGGCTACTGCTCAGTGTTCTTCTGCGCGCCAGGCGTGATGCCGGAAAAAAAACGGGCGGTTGCGACGGCCGTGAGGCCGCGCAACCGCCCGCCGTGTGGGGGAGGACCGTTATGGCGCTGCTTCTTCCGGCTTCACGAATACGAAGTGCGAGCCCTCGGCGTTGGTCACATACATGCGCACCCCCTGCTTCGGGTCCTGCTTCTTGATCGCGTCAACGGTCTCCTGCGCGTTCTTCACGCGCTGGTCGCCGACGTGCGTGATCAAATCGCCGCGTTGCAAACCTGCCCGCGCCGACGCCGAGCGCGGCTGGACGCTGGTCACCAGTGCGCCTTCGCGTTCATCGCCGAGCCCGAACTGTTTGATCAGTTCTTCGGTCGGCGTCTGCAGCGACATGCCCAGCGCCTCGGTGGCGCCGGCCTTGCCTGGCTGACGCGGGAGCGTGCCGCTGCGACCAAGCACCGTCGTCAGATCGTCGGGCTGCTCGCCGATCTTGATGCTCACGTCCGTTGGCTGGCCCTTGCGGAACACCGTCACGGGAAGCTCCGAGCCCGGCGAGGTTGCCGCGACGATGTTTCGCAGTTGCTGCACGTTGTTCACCGGCTTGCCCTGCATCGACGTGATGATGTCGCCCGGCTGAAGCTTGCCCTGCGCCGGCGTATTGCCCGCCAGGATGTTCTCAACCAGGACGCCCTTGTCGCCCTGGTAGCCGAAGGTCTTCGCCAGCCCCGGCTGCGCCGAGACATCTCTGATGCCGATGCCCAGCCAGCCGCGGGTTACTTTCCCTTTGCTCTTCAATGCGTTGTAGACAAACTTCGCCTGGTTGGACGGGATGGCAAACCCGATCCCCTGGAAGCCGCCGCTGCGCGACGCGATCGCTGTGTTGATGCCGACCACCTCGCCGTGCACGTTCACCAGCGGGCCTCCGCTGTTGCCGGGATTGATCGGAGCATCCACCTGGACGAACGATTCATATCCCTGGTTGCCCAGGATTCCCGCCTGCCGATTGAGGGCGCTGACGATGCCGTGGGTCATCGAGCCGATGTAGCCAAACGGGCTGCCGAAGGCCATCACCCAATCGCCTTTTTCGAGCGTATCGCTGTCGCCCCACTTCGCGGGGATGAGCCGGTCGGCATGTATCTTCACGACCGCCAGGTCCGACTTCGCGTCGGCGCCGAGGAGCTTGGCCCCTTCGATCTTGCGGCCGTCGCTGAGCGTCACCACCATCTCGGATGCGCCGCCGGCGACGTGGTTATTGGTCAGCACGTACGCGTCATCGCCGTCCGCTTCCATGATCACGCCGCTGCCGGTTCCCATCTGCTCGAACTCCTGCCCGCCGCTGCCCGGCTCGTCCGGCGTGTTGTCGTCGGGGCCGTTGTCGCCCGGGGCGCCGTCGCGGAAGAAACGACGAAGCATGTCGTCAGGAATCGGCGGGCGGCTTGGCGGCTTGATCGTCTTGCGCACGTTGATGTTGACCACCGACGGCTCCACCACCCTGCCGACTTCTCGGAAAACGGTGGACAGATCCTCGATGCTGGACAGTTGCTCGCGCGTCGCCTTCACCCGCTGCTCCGCCCGAACGAACTGAACGTCTTTCACAAGGGTGGAACCGTAGAAGCCGGCGGCGCCGATGCCGCTTATCAGAAGAACGGCGGCCATGGACTTTCGAACACGCTTGAGCATAAAGGCTCCCATCATTTCTCAGTAGGTGTGCTGGTCCGCGAATCAACCGCGAGCTCGCGGACATAATCGCATTCAAGTAGCACGTCTGATCGTATGTAATCGCCGGCCTCAATCGCGGCGCTGACGCAAAAATTTCTCGCGCTCCTGCGGGTCCATCGCGTACTGATGTTCCGGGCCTGGATACTGCCCGCTTAAAACCTGCTGCACGTATTGCGCGTAGGCCCGCAGCGCCGGTTCAGCCAGGTTGCCCACCGCCGGTGCGAACCGCGGCGGGTTGGCCGTCAGCCCGATGGCGTCGTGCGTCACGACCACGCTGCCGTGACAGTCCGGCCCCGCGCCGCATCCGATCACCGGAATTTGTGTTGCGTCGACGACCGCCCGGCTCACTTCCGGCGGCACTGCCTCCAGCAGCAGGGCGGCCGCGCCGGCGCTTTCAAACGATTTGGCGACGTCGACAATTCCGCTCGCTTCGTCGGCGCTGCGTCCCTGGAAGCGATAGCCGCCGATGAGCCCGACCGCCTGCGGGCGAAGCCCCAGGTGAGCCATCACCGCCACGCCCGCATCGGCCAGCGCGCGAACCAGCGCCGTGTGCGCGGGCGCGACTTCCAGTTTCACGCAGTCGCACCCGGAAAGTTTCAACATCCGGCAAATGCTCCGCACGCCGCGGTCGATCGAGCCCTGGTACGACCCGAACGGCATGTCCGCCACCAGCAGGGCCAGCGGGGCGCCGCGCCGCACCGCCGCCGTCAACTCGATCATGAACGAGAGCGAGACCGGCAGCGTCGTCGGATGCCCCAGGATCACGTTCGCCGCCGAATCTCCCACCAGCAACGCCGGCACTCCCGCCTCCTGCATCAGGCGCGCGGTGGTGAAGTCGTAGCAGGTCAGCATCGCCACCTTCTCCCCCGTCCGCCGGGCCGCTCGCAGATCGTTTAACGTAAACCGTCGCGTCAGGGGGTGGCTCATGCTGAGGGGATTATACCCATGCTGGAACGGGCAGGGGCTGCACGGAGACTTCGCCATGCACGGGCCATCACCTGCAGGATGCAATGCCGGGGCGTTTCCTAACAGGATCTAACGATGTGTTCCCACAGAGAGGGGGTGGCGAGCCTTCAAGGAGCAAGGTTCTATCGTTATCAAATCGTCACGGCTCGGAGCCTGGCCCAAGGCTCACGATCGTCATCGGATCGAACGTGAAGTCCTTCATCAGCGCCTTGAGGGACTCAACGCTCACCTGGGCGAGCGTGGCCATGTCCTGTTCGAGCGAGCGATATTCCTTGTTGTAAATCCACTGCCCGCCAATGGAGCGCATCCGGCCAAGCGGGACTTCCCCCTGAAGCACCAGGCTGCTGGCGATCTTGTTTTTCGCCCGCTCGATCTCGTCCTCCTTTAGATCGCCTTTCACGCGCTGCAGTTCCGCCAGGGCAATGCCCAGGGCCTGCTCGCTTCGCTCCGGCGCAGTGGTGAGCGCGAGGTAGAAGCTGCCGCACCCGTCGTGCGGGTAGAACCCGAAATCCGCTTCCTCGGCGATCGCGTTGTCGACCAGCGCCCAATAGAACCGGCTGCCGTCGCTGTCGCCGATCACATCCGCGAGGACCCGCGCACCGAAGCGCCGCTCATCCTGCGCGCTTGGCCCGGGCGTCATCGCCATCGTGTACTGGCGGTTCAGCTTCGCATCGCTCAGCTTTGTCTTCTGCGGCTTATAAAGCGGCTGCGGCTGCTGCCGCGGCGCATCGACGGGGGGCCAGTTCCCGCAATACTTCTCCGCCAGCCGGACGATCTCATCGAAATCGAGCCGGCCCGTCGCCGCGAGCACCATGTTGCCGGGGCCGTAGCGCTGGCTGAAGTAGGCGGCCATCTTGTCGCGCTCCAGCCGCTGGATGGATTCCGCGGACCCAAGGATGCTCATCGACAGCGGGTGATTGCCGAAGTGCACCGCCATGAGCTTCTCATAAAGCCGATGTCCCGGATCGTCCAGATACATCGCAATCTCCTCGAGGATGACCTTCTTCTCGGTCGTGAAGTCCTCGTTGCGGATCGCAGGGCGCAGGAGGTGTGAGAGATGCTCGATCGCCTTCTCGGTGAATTCCGGCAACACGTTCGCGTAGTACCCCGTCATTTCCTGGGAAGTAAATGCGTTGTATTTCGCCCCCATCTCATCGAAGATCCGGTTCACGTCTTCCCAACCATACTTGCTGGAACCCTTGAACATCATGTGTTCCAGAAAGTGCGAAACGCCGTTCACGTCCGACTTCTCGTCGCGCGAGCCCGTCTTCACGAACAATCCGGCCGCCATCGAATGCGAATCGGGATTAGACTCCGCGATCACGTCCAGGCCGTTGGCGAGCTGTTTATGGTGAAAAGTGAGTGCCATAAGTCTGTCAAAGAGGTTTCAGTGAATGGGGGCCGACGGTAACGATCGTGAACGGGCCTGGCTGGTTCATCTTCAGATATGCATTCACCTGCGCTACGGTTACGGCATCAATAGAGTCTTTGATTTCCTCAAGAGTACGGATGCGCCCGCGGATGAAGAAGTCATGCGCGATCGCGCCCGCTCGCGCGCTGGTGGATTCGCCTTGCATAATCGTGCCGGCCTTGAGTCCAGTCTTGGCGCGCTCGAGCTCCGCAGGCGTAACGCCTTCGCTCAATCGATGCAGTTCCGCGACGAAGCAGTCCAGCGTCGCCTGCGCGCGGTCGTTGCTCGTTCCGGCGTAGCCCAGGATGCTGCCCTGTCCTTTGAGGCTGCTGTATCCCGCCCACACCGAATAACACAGGCCGCGCTTCTCCCGCACCTCGGTAAACAGCCGGCCGCTCATCCCGCCGCTGAGCACCTCGATCGCCATCCGTACGGTGTAATAATCATCATCGGTCTCCGGGACCGACGGGTAAGCGATGCCGATATGCGTCTGCTCGCTCTTCTGCTCTTCGTGATGGTAGTTTCCCGGCGGGGGCAGGATCTGAAGCGCATTCTCCGCATGGCCGTCCCAATCCTCGAACGTTCGCTCCACCTCCGCCCGCAGCGATTCAAACTCAATCTTTCCCGCGACCGCCAGGATCGCATCCATCGCGTGGTAGCGGAGAGTATGGTCCGCCTTGCACAGCTCGCGCGTCAGCTTTTCCAGATGCTCCTTTTGTCCCATCGAGCTGCGGCCGTACGGAGAGGGAAGGTGCCACTCGCGGAGCTTGATCATGAGTTTCTGACGCGGCTCATCCTCTACTCCCGCCAGTGCCTGCAGCGCCAGGTCGCGCGCGGCGGTGAACCCCGTCTCGGGCAGGTGGGGCCGGCGGACGATGTCGGCGTACGTCCCCAGAGACTGCATCACTTTCGACGCCAGCGCCGCACAGCCGAAGCGCGTGTGATGAACCCCCACGCTGGCGGACCGCTGTAAGCCCAGGCTGTCCAGGTATTCAGTGAGTTGGCGGCTGTCGCGCGCCCCCGCCCCGCGCAGGACCAGGTCCGACAGCACGGTGGCGGAGCCGGAGCGGTCCACCGGATCGGTGGCCGAACCGGCCGGGACCATAAACGTCATGGCCGCCGACTGCATGCCAGGCATCTTTTCGGCGAGGAGCGTCAATCCGTTCGGGAAGGTGTGCTGAAAATAGCGATCGCCCAACGAAACTCCTTTCACGCCCGCGACGGGTAAATTATAGGCGGCGGGGCGGGGGTTACCAATGACGCCACGGCCGCTGTCGATGCGTCGCCGAGCGATGCGACGTCTCCCCGGAATGGCCACAACACCAATACTGGCAGCAGTTTCGAGGTAACGGCCCGATTGCTGATCGGCGCCAGAGGCGGCATAATGAACGCTCGCCCGCGGGGGCAAACGCGGCGGCGTGGTGCTATCGTTAGACGAGCGGCTTTCGGTGATGGAAATCTGCCTGCGCGAGGGCCGCACGCGAGTGATTTCGGCCCGTTCGTTCAGAGGCATTGTCTCCTCCATGGAAAAGCCGTACCTCCAGATCAATACCGCCGCGGGGCTTAAGCAGCTCGTCCTGGGACGCGACCCCATCTCCATCGGGCGACATCGCGATAATACGATTTGCCTCGACGACGACATGGCCAGCCGCTTCCACTGCGTCATCGAGAAGGTGAAGGACGGCTACCTGCTGCGCGACCTGGGCGCGAGCAACGGAACGTTTGTCAACAGCAATCGCGTGAAGTCGGCCAAGCTCCAGCCGGGCGACACCGTTCGCGTCGGGAAGACCGAGTTGGTGCTCGTCATTCCCGATCACGAAGGACCCGAAGCCGATCATGAAGCCCCCGAGATGGAGCCCATGGCTCTGGATGCGCTGCAAGAGGCGGCGGCGGAGATCGAAGAACTCCCTGAACTGAGTGAGCTGGATCTGGTCGACGTGCCGGTTGCCTCCGACCTGGTCTCCTTCGTCGAGTCGGACCCGGAGCTGGCCCTGCGGAATCTCGCCGAATCGCTCCCGAATAAGACCTTCGGCGACAGCCAGATCGAACTGCTCAGCCCCCGCGGGCAGACCATCCATCCGGCCGGCGGGAGGTCATCGTCGGCCGGCTCATCCCGGCACGTCGTCGACCTGTTCCGCGTATTGCTGCTGGCCTGCTTTCGCGGACGCGTTACGGACATTCACGTCGAGCCCAAGGGCGAATACTTTCAGGTCCGCCTCCGCATCGACGGGGTGTTGGTGGATGCGGCGCGGCTTCCCAACCCACTGGGCGTGCGAATCAATGCGCTGGTGAAAGTCCTGTGCGAGATCGATCCATCGCAGAAGAACACCATTCAGGAAGGACACTTCACCGCGCGCGTCCCGGGCGATCCCGCGCAGGGCGGCGGCGGAATGCGGCGCGTCGATTACCGCGTGAGCTTCGCACCGGCCGTCTTCGGGCAAAAGCTCGTTGTCCGCGTGCTCGACAGCGCCAACGCCCCCTCGCGTCTCCCTGATCTGGCGCTGGCGCCGGAGATGGAGAGCGAGTTGGAGCGGGTCATCCAGCAGGACTCGGGGATGGTGCTGGTATGCGGCCCGACCGGCTCGGGCAAGACCAGCACGTTGTATTCGCTCGTGCGGAGCCTCGATCTGCACCAGCGCAACGTCGTCACCATCGAAGACCCGGTCGAGATCCAGATTGAGGGGGTCACCCAACTGCCGGTCGATGAAGAAAAGGGCAAGTCCTTCTCAGGCCTTTTGCGTTCCGTTCTGCGCCAGGACCCGGATGTCATCTTGGTAGGCGAGATTCGCGACGCCGAAACCGCGCGCATCGCCATGCAGGCCGCCATCACCGGCCACCTTGTCTTCTCCACCGTGCACACCACCGACACGATCGGCACCGTTTTCCGGCTTCTCGACCTCGGCGTCGAGCCTTACCTGCTGGCGCAAGGCCTTCACGTGGTCCTGGCGCAGCGTCTCGTCAGGCAGCTATGCCCGCTGTGCAAAGTTGCCACGCCGATCACGGCGGAACAGGTGAAAGCCATGGGCCCCAGCGCCGAGGGCGTCACGGAACTGTATGAACCGGGCGGCTGCGGGTCGTGCGTCGGGACCGGCTACGCGGGTCGCCGCGCGTTCTTTGAGTTGCTGACGACGACCGACGCCGTGCGCGAAGCGATCATCCGCAACGCATCGCCTCAGGCGATTCAGAAGGCGTTGCAGGGGACCTGGTTCAAGACGCTGCTGCAGACCGGCTACCAGCTCGTCGCCGAGGGCCTGGTCTGCTTCGAAGAGATCGACCGAGCCGCGCGCCGCTGAGTTCGTCCGTTTGGCGCGGAAGCAAACTTGCATCCGCGGCGCCCTTCGAGCCGCTTGACCCTCACACGTTTTTCGCCGGGAATTGAATACCGCGTTCGGGAACCCAGCGCGGAGGAGAAGTCGCTTGCGATCGCGGTGAAAGGGCGATGCCGATGGAGGTACAGTGTCCACAGTGTCAGTTACGCTACCGCGCCCCCGATGCGATGGCCGGCCGCTCCGTGCGCTGCAAGCAGTGCTCCGCCGTATTTGAGATCTCCGCTCCCGGTGCTTCCGCGCCGCTTCCCACAGCCGAAGGCGGGCCACTCAACAACGCGGGTCCCGGCAACCCGCTCTCGCAGCTTGCCACCGCGAGGCAGCCGCGCGACCCATCGAAGTTAAACAACGACACCCGCGAGACTCTCGATTCCTCGACTGACGAAAGCGATCCTCCTGTCGATCCCATCGCGAAAGTTGCGGAGGGACGGCTGCCTGCCGCGCTGATCGGTGTCGGGTTGCTCTGGACGACCATTGAGACCTTGCGCCACGCTGGCACGGAGCCGGCCTCTGCGCCTTGGCTGCAGATGCTGGTTTTCCTTGCGAGCTACCTTCTGATCGTGGCGCCGCTCAGCTTCATCGGCGTCCGCAGGGCCGCAATTACGTGCGGTTTTGAGCTGCCTCTTCATTCCTTGCGGCGCATTCTTGGGACATTCGCCCTCCCTTTCGCGCTCGCGTGCGTTCTCTGGCTCGTCAGAAGCAGCATCTCGGGGTTCATCATCGGTTGTTTCGTCGGGGCGCTGCTCTCGTGCCCCATCCTCTGGTTGCTGTTTCGGCTCAGGGGTTGCGAGGGGAAAGTTGTCGCGCACGGCGCCGGATGGTTTCTCGCGTCCAGTATCCTCACATTGCTGATCGTGCTCGGCGCGAACCTCCTGCTCGTCAAGATTCTTCAGGCGAGCGGTACCGATCTCGCACTGGCGCGCAGCCCGCTCGGACCAGGTTTGACGTGGTACTCCCCGCCGGCGGTGTACCAACCGCCGGTCACTGCGCTGGCGAAGGTGAATCCACCACCGATGCCGCCCCCGGCGACTGCTCCCGGCCGCACGCCTCCCCTGTCAACCGCGGCCCAACCGTCGAAGTCGATATCCATCGTGGCCGCACGGTCCCAGACGACGCAACCTGCACCGCCGCCCGATCCTCTGGGTCTGAACGTCCCCGAGGTCTCAACGCGGCCCGCCCCCGTCGAAGGCGACCCGGCTTTCTTCTCCAGCGTCGACCCCGAGCCGGCCCACGCGACCGCGAAACGCTCGACGCCCGGCATGACTAAAACGCCAGGCAAGACACCCGATCCGCCCGCGAATATCGAGGAGTTCGTCCGCAGCGTGCGCGCTGCCAATCTTCCGTTCGTTGCGAGCATCGATGCGCCCGCCGAACCGGCGAAGTTTGACGTCCTGGTTTGTCCCTCGGTTCCGGCGCCCTTTATCGCCGTCGTCCGTCGAGGCGCCGCCGGCGCCAGCCGAGATGGCGACGAGAAGGTAGAGTGCTTCTCAACCGACACACTCGCGCAAGTCGGCTCGGCCACCTTCCCGTCTGATCCTGACCCGATCACATCCCGCTACGCGCTGAGTCCGGACGGCGACACGCTCCTGCGCATCAGCCGCCTCCCGAAGCCCTCGATTCAGGTGTGGTCGTTGAAGCGGGACGAAAACGTCGCGCGCATTGACTTGAACAAGAACTACCTCAAGCCGGCGATCGTCGGCTTCATCGCCCCCGACCGTTTCGTGATCAGCTTCAACGCCTCGGACAAGAATTTCGCGCTGGAGACGTGGGACCTCAAGCTGAAGCGCGCGCTGGGCAAGCCGCTATTGCTTCCGCCGTTCAACCCTCTTCCCGCCAATGGCCAGCTGAGCCCCGACGGCAAGTTCTTCGCCGTCGCGTTGCGCGACCGCGATGAGAATGTTGTGGCGCTGTACGATCTGAGCGGCGCGACCCAGCCGCGCCGTTTTCGGATTCCCGACCTCGACCGCGAGTGGGCGCCGGATCCGTCCGGCATCGCCTTCTCGGCCGACGCGGCCCGCATGTCGGTGCTCATCGAGCATCAGGGCGACGGTCTCATTGACACGTGGTCGCTCGAGGGCCCCGCCAAGCTGCCGGCTCAGAAGATCGTGCCGTTCGGTCTGATCCCGCGTTTGCGCCCGGGCACTTCGGGCGGGCGCGTCCTCGACTGGATCGGCAACACTGCCTGGCTCGTTCACGGGGACGGAATCATCGATTCCGAGACCGGCCGCGTCCTCGGGCGCCTCGGGGCCTCCAGCGTCGTCAGCCAGTCCTCGCCTGACGGCAAGAAGTGGTATCTCGCTTACGCCGATTCAGGAGGCCCTGTTCTCAGACTCGCCGTGCTGCAAATCGACCCCGAAAAGCTGAAATTAAGCCGCCGTTAACCGGCGAGTTGCGATCCCCCTCAAATTGCGGCTGCGAGGTTGTCTGAAAGCTTCACAATCGTCATAATGCGTCCTGCTGGCCCCGACCGCCGCCATTTCATTTTCAGCCAGTGCCAGGCTGGGGGATGTGATGCCCATCGAGATTACTTGCGGGGACTGCGGGAAACGATACCGCGTCGAAGATCGCCTCATCGGCAAGAAGGTCAAGTGCCGCGCATGCGGCAATGTAATGACCGTGCCGCAGGAGGCCGAGCCGCGCGACGAGGTCGAGGATTCGCTCGCCGCTCTCGAGGCCCTGGCCCGTTCGGGCATGGCGATGGATGCCGCGGTTGAGCCTCCAGCGTGGACGCCGCCTGCGGCGCCGAAACAAGCGAAGCGCGGCGCGCCGCCATTACCGCCAGCCCTAACACCCGCGCCCGCGCTGGCGTACGCGGCGCCGGCCTTGCCTGCCGCGGCGGGCTATGGAGCCACGCGCCAGCTCGGACGCTCGAAGAAGTCCGCCGCCCTCGGCGTCGACAGCGCAACGCCGATGCTCATCTTTTTCTACCTTGCCAGCTGCGTCCTGCAGCTCATCATGAGCCTCGTCCACATGAGCGAGATTCCGGCCGACCGCCGGCCCCCGAATCTCAGCGGCATGATCTGGACCGTCGTTATCGCCAACGTGGTGCTGTTTTTCGCAATCGTCGCGCCCCTGACGATGCTCGGCGTCTACATCACGCGCAAGATCTTCAATTTCGAACTCGTCGACAGCGCCTACCTCCGCGCCTGCGGGGTGGCCGCCGTGCCGGGCGTCATCCTCTCGCTGATCGCGGTGCTGCCGGCGAATTTCGCGCTGGATGTCGCGCTGCTGGTCGCCATCCTGCCGGTCACCTTCTACGTGCTGAAATTCGCGTTTGACCTCGACATGGCGGGGGCGGTTGTCGCCTTCCTCTTCAGCGGCATCTTCTACGCCGGCGCGCAGGTTGTCGCCAAGATGATGCTGGGCGCACTGTTGCTGGGAGCCATGTTCGGTGGATCGGGCGTCAAGAACGTCGTTGCCCGCGGGCCTTCGAATCTTCCATCGGATACTCCGCGGATGTCCGCTTCCGATGGCGATTCATCGTCCGGGAGGGCCCCGGTGCCCTCCACCCCGAGCGATCCCGAAGCCGACAAGATGGCCTCCCTGCGCACAGAACTGCTCATCAGCAGCGAACAGGCCGCGCAATACGATTCGCGCGAACAGTTGCAGCCGCGGCTGGAGATCTACCGGGGCCAACTGGAGGCGATGCGCCAAGCGAACGCCGCCAAGCCGCAATTCACGGAATTAGAGAGGCTTCTAAAGACTCTCGAATCCAAGGTGATGGCAATGCCATCGGAGAAGCCTGGCGAAGACATCTTCACTGCTCCAAATGCCAGCGACGTCTGGGATGTCGGCAACAGGCGCGATGCCGACTTTGCGCGCGAGGTCTCTTACAAGACGTTCAAGATCCGTCCCCCGAAGGGGTTCCTCCTCGATCTGCGCAGCAGCGAGGAAGATGAGAAGGGGCTCAGCTGGTGGGGGCAAAAGGGCTGGCGGACGGGAGTTACCATCTCGACGTTGAAGCGCGGCGAGACTCGACAGCAGCGGCCCTGGGTGGCGAAGGGTTCGATCGTCGCCAGGAGTGAGTCCAAGAATCTTTTTGCGGTGCCGGCCGAAGACGTCACGGTCAGCTGCGGGCTGATCGACAAGGTGCCGTTTACGCGCATCGCATCAAAGCCATCGTCTGGAAAACACAGCCAGCGGTGGGTCAAGTATGTCGGCCTGTTTGGCGAAGACTGGCTGGTCATTGACGTAGCTGCCGACGCCGATGATGCCCAGGGGGTGGAGTTGCTCGAAGCTTCCGCCCGCACAGTACGAAAGGCGAAGGCGAACGAAGAGCGCGTCGACCCCTTCTCGCCGAAGCTGCTGGCGGCCCGGTTGTCAGATGACGCCGAGCACGCGGTCCCGCTGCTGCGCCGCCAGGGGGCCGCGGCGGAAGAAGCGGTGTTGCCTTATCTCAACAGCCCCGACTACCGCGCAAGCCGCGGCGCCGCCCAGGTGCTGCAGGAGGTCGCCACCGAGAAGTCAGCTGCCGCGCTGAAACAGGCCGCCCAGACGAGCGGTCGGGACGACACGACTGCGATCATGGCGGCTATGAAGCGCATCAGCGGCGAGAAGTTCGACGAGATCGACGAAGCGATGGTGGACCTGGACAGCAACGACTGGCAGCGCCAGCAGCGCGCCCTGAAGATGCTTGCCATCGCCAAGCCCGACAAGCGCCGAAACGAAGTGTCAAAGAAGATTGAAGACGTGATCCTTTCCAAGGAGGGCCACTCCTTCTTTCTGCGCGACGATGCCCCCAAGGCCCTGGTGGCTTGGGCCGGCGACAAAACGGTTACCCATCTGCTCACCGCGCTTTCGGGCGGCGACCGCTGGGGGCAGCGCGAGCAACGGGCGGCCGCGATGAAGGTGCTCGGACAGCTGAAGGACAAGCGCGCCGTATTGCCGATCACCCGTTGGCTGATCGAAGACGACGATAATGCGGTCCCGGCACTGATCGAGATGGGGCCAATCGCCGAAGACGAGGTGATCAAGGTGCTTCGCGAGAAGGACGCCAGAGGCCGGGCGAACGCCGCGCGAGTGCTGGAAGCGATTGGTACGCGCAAATGCGTGGATGCATTGAGCCGCGCCGCGAAAGATCCCCGGAATCAGCGGGCCGCCCTTACTGCCCAGGCCGCGCTGGAGATTGTGAAGGAACGGATCAAGGAACAAGCCGCCTCGCAGCCCGCCACTCAGCCAGGCTGACAATGCGCAGCCGCGGGGAGCAACGTCGGTCACGCAGGCGCGAGACGTTGACGCTATTGATTTGAAAACGCTTAGCATCAGAGAATGAAATACCGGTATTGGCTGTCGGTGGCGGCAGGGGCGGTGGTGGGATTCGTCGTGAGCGCTTCACCACAGCAGACGCAGCCGGCTGTCAGCGGGCAGTGGCTGTCCTATCGAGCCGGCGCAGCGCTGGATGCCCACTCCGAACTGAAGGGCCACATCACCTCGCCGAAGATCGCGTGGCGCCAGTTCGTCGGTGAAGTTGACACCTTCTTCCTGCTTGATCCCAACGCGCCCAAGGCCGCCGATCCGTATGGCCGCGCCGAGCTTACCGTGCCCGCTCGCGACATCGACGAGCAGCGCGTCGTGGATGAGCTCTCCCAGGCACGCTGGGGACTCGAGCCGCCCGCTGCCATCGTCGCGGGAAAGTTGCAGCCGGTTCTTCGCACCACCGACATTACCTACGCCCACGTGCTGCCGGAGACGCCCGCGGAAGAGTTGCAGAAGTTCGAGTTTGAGAGCGGCTTCGACCGGCCGACTGTCAAGGGTCAATGGCAGCCCGGGCGCGGTCGTTGCCTCAGGTGGCACGGGGATAAATGGGAGCAGGTGTGGCAGACCGAGCCGATCGAGATGCTCTTCCTGCCTTACCCCATCGTCGGCGACTTCGACGGCGACGGCAGCCCGGAGCTGGCGATCCTCCCCTGGAAAGAACTGTTGCTCTTCGACGCTCGCACCGGCAAGCCCAAGGACCAATGCGCGTTCGCCGAAGGACGGGCTTACGGGTTCTTCGGCGCCTACGACCTGGACGGCGACGGCAAGAGCGAGTTCATCATCGTCGCCGACTTTGCGAAGTACGTCGCGGTGCTCGGATGCCGCGACACAAAGCTGACCCGTCTCTGGAGAGACGACATCGAGCTGGAGATCAGCAACCCGCAGTACATGGTGCGCGCCCACCCCAATCCCGTGGCCGACGTGGACGGCGACGGCCGCCTCGAGCTGATGGTCAACGTCTACGATCCGAAGCAGGGGCGGTGGGGCGTCCGCGTCTACGATGGCATGACCGGAAAGCTGAAGACCACCCTGGCCGGTGAGTTGATGCAGGGCCTCGCGGATCTGGACGGCGACCGCGCTGCCGAGCTGCTCACCGTCAAGACCGATTCGAGCGGCATTCCCGAGTACGGAACCATCTGCGTTCAAAGCCTCAGAACAGGTGAAGCAGAGTCGCTCTGGCAACTGGAGCGCGCCGCCTGGCAATCGTGGGACCCGCCGCTGCGCGAGAACGTCAATAGCGGGGCGACGCTGGCGCGGCGCGATGCGCTGTGTCGCGCGATCGGCGGGAAGGCTCACGCGGTCATTCGCCGCCCCGGCGAAAGTGGCGTAAAGCTCAGCATCGCGCGCTGGGGCAACAGGCGATTCGACATCGTCGGCGAAGTCGAAGGAATCGGCCTTGAAGCAATTGCGCTGGATCCCGACGGCGTGCTGCTTGCCCGCGCCTCCACTCCCGCGGCTGCGACCGCCAGGATTTCCATCGCGAACGGTTCCGCCCGGGTCGTCGCCTCTCGCCGCACAGCCTTTCCACCCGCGCATGCGGTCGTGGCGCGC
>JBBRCX010000049.1:0-34660 GCA_038204465.1 Tepidisphaerales bacterium
TCCATCATCATCGGCTAACGGGCTTCAAGGCCGGAGCGGGCAGCTTGTACTCGATGAGCCGGGTGTTGCGGCCGGCGGAGCGGTCGCGCCAGCAGCGAAACTGTCCGACCAGGTTGGCCCACTTGCCGAGCATCGTCAGGAAGCCGTACGCAAGCGCGGTGGTGGCGTTATCGGTCCGGGCCCGGACCTTCATCGCTGTTCGCGCCATTTGCAGCGGCATCGCCAACGCGATGAGCAGTCCGACGATCGTTCCAATAGTAGCACCGAAAAGCGCCATGCCCGCGATGGTCCCAATCACGAGGGCGGCGGGCCATCCAACTCCCCACCCGCGCGCGCTTCTTACCTGCCGCGCGAACAGCCCGTCCCTGCCCCGGCCGAAGCGGCGTGAGACGTCGGCTGCACCATACCCGCCGCGCACCGCCCGACGCCACCACTGTCCGAAGTGGAGGATGGCTGAGTCATGCAGCGTCATCTCCGCGTCGATCCGCAGAACCTTCCAGCCCTTCTCGCGCAGCCGCTGGCAGAGTTCCGGCTCTTCGCCCGCGACCACCGAAGGGTCGTAGCCGCCCACCGAGCGGAACGCTTCGGCGCGGAGCATGGCATCCCCGCCGCAACTGTTTACCTCTCCGATGGGAGTGTTCCACTCGACGTCAGCAACCCGGTTGTAGATCGACTGCTCGGGGAAGCGCTCGCGGCGGCGGCCGCAGACCGCGGCGGCGTCTGGGCGCCGGCTCAACTCATCGCAGGCGCGCTCAATCCAGCCATCAACCACTTCGCAATCGCCGTCGACGAACAGTACGTAGCGAGTGTCGGGCGCGAGGCGCATGAGGTGCTCAAATCCATCGTTGCGGGCCCGGGCGGCGGAGAATGGGATTGAAAGTTCAAGCGAGACGACCTGGGCGCCGAGGGCTTGCGCCGCTTCGGCGCTGCCGTCGCTGGAATTGGAGTCGACGTAGACAACCGCATGTCCGCGCCCCAGCACGGACGCGAGGCAGCGGCGCAGCCGCTCCCCCTCATTTCGCCCGATCGCTATGACGCCGATCTCGCTCAAAGATTCTCCACGGTGTCACACCGGCGGGGGAAACGGCCCTCGCTCCAGCGCCACCGGTAATAACCACATCGGTTCGCAGGCGCTGATTTGAACGCGATGGTTTGCGCGCGCACTATCCGCCTGCATCGGCACCGTGCGTTTTGATCAGCTTCGCCGGCACGCCCACGGCGACCGAATGCGGGGGAACATCCTTGAGGACCACCGCGTTGGCGCCGATCTGGCTGTCGTGCCCGACTGTGACCCGGCCGAGCACGCAGACGCCGCAGCCAATGTCGGCGCGGTCTTCGATGGTGGGCAGTTCGTACAGCCGGTCGCGCCGCGCAACGCCGAAGGTTGTGTTCTGCCGGATGTGCACGTCGTCGCCGATGGAGTAGGCGTTGAGGATCATCCCGCCGTGATGCCAGATGCGCACGCGCCTGCCGAGCTTCACTGTGTAGGGCAGCGTGATGCCGCAGGTCCACTCGACCCACTTGAAGAGCAGCTTGTAGACAATCGAGAAGGGCAATCGCGCGAAGCGCGGGCGCACGCCCATGCGCCAGTTTCCGAAGCGATGGACCGCGACAGCCCAGAAACCTTGCTCGAGCCAGGCGCTGCCGTTGGTTCGGAAATCCTCGCGCAGCAAAGACCAGAACCCGATCCCTTCAGGGTTCATATTGCGCTCACCCGTGTGGCGCTGCGGCGCCATGACGGGAAGCTGCGCGGGGTTGGCAGAGTCGAGGGTCATGACCTTACGCCTTGGCGGGCGGGAAAAAGTTGTGCCGGATGAAGTCCCTTAGCAGGCCCGTTGGGTCGTTGTCGGGCTTATGCTGCAGCGCCCTGCGGGCGCGGTACAGCGCGTATCCGGCAGCCCAGCCGGCATCGGCCAGCAGCGTCCGCAGCCGGCCGTGGTTCACGAGGAAATACCTTCGACGCGACTCGAACCAATACGAGGGGCGGCGCGTCCGCGGCCGCTTCGAATCAGTAACACCCGAGCTTTGCCCGACGAGGTGGACGACGTGCGATTGCGGCACGTACCAGCAGGGCCAGCCGGCGCGGCGGGCGCGCAGGCAGAAGTCGACTTCCTCGTAATACATGAAATAGCCTTCGTCCATCATCCCGACGGCATCGAAGACCGCTCGGCGAATGATCATGCTGGCGCCTGCCACCCAGTCGGTCGGGCATTGCTCCGAGGGCACCGGCGGGGCGACGACTTTCCTGGCGAGCAGTCTCGAGACGATCCCCAGCCGCAAGCCCCCTTCGAGCTCGCTGAGCACCGACGGAAACCGGAAAGCGGAGCGCTGCGGCGTTCCGTCCGGGTCTTCCAGCCTGCTGCCTGCAATCCCAACGTCAGGGTGATCTTCCATGAACCGCAGCAATTCGGAGATAGCGCCGGGACGGACAACGGTGTCGGGGTTCAGCAGCAGGACGTAGTCCGGCTGGTCTGGCGAATGCAATGCCGGACGGATAGCTCCGTTGTTGCCATACGCGAAGCCGCCGTTGCGGGGCAGTGGCATGAACGATGCCCAGCGCGACCAGCCGTTCGCGCGAATGGCATCGCCAATACGTTCTGATGAACCATCACCTGAGGCGTTGTCGGTCACGACCGCGCGCGTGTCCGGCAGCGCACGTACTTCCGGCTCCAACGATCGCAGGCAATCAATCGTAAGCGAGGCGGTGCGGTAGTTGACGATGACGATCAGCAGTTTCATATCAATTGATTGTTCTCTCCTGCCGGTTTTGAACCCTTAGTCTTCGCGGGATCGCGAGACGCTTTGTGGGCAGCAAACAGCTTCATTCAGTAGCCGGAGGTTCGCTGTGCGGCCATCGGCTGGCTTATTCCACCGAAGCCGCGCGGCACTCCGTAGGTGTGCCGCTGCACAGCCGGCTGTCGCGTTCTGCTTCCCAGCACGGCGAGGCCGCCCATACCCAGCACGAAGATCGGATTCAGCATGGCGTTCAGGAGGTTGTCGAGCATGTGCAGCGTCAGCATGATTGCCAGCGCCGCCGCGGGGGCGGCCAGCGGATGTCCCCAGTAGGCCAGTGGCACGCGGCGGCGAAGGAGAATCGGGGGCATCAGGATGGCGGTGGTGATCGCGAGCAACCCGATCAGCCCATCGGTGCCGAACGTGATGACCCACATTCCGTCGGTCGGGGCGATGTCCTTGCCGCGTTCGTCGTAGATGCGCCACGGCGCTTTGCCAGGAGTATCAGGACTCCAGCGACCCCAGCCCAGCCAGGGCCTTTGCAATGCTTTCTCAGTGAGGCGGTTCTCAGCCGTGATGCGCGTTTGCAGGGACTGGGCTCGCTGCGGGCCGACGACGGATGAGACGGTATCGACGAGGTTCTGCGCGTCCCAAGTCCCACTGGCACGCAGCAACATGTACAGCGGCGCAATCGCAATAATGACATAGAGCGGGAATGCATTGCGGAAGGACCGAATCCAGAACAATGCACCTAAACCCATGACCAGGAACAGAAGGCTCGCCACCGATTTGCACAGCACCGTGGTGATGAGCAGTGCAACCACAGGCCAGGCCATCGCCACACCCCAGAGGTGCTTCATCGTGCCGGTTGTCCAGAGCCAGACCCCGACGAGGCACGCGCAAGTCATCCACATGCTCAGGGCGAGGCCGCTCTGCATGAAGGCCATCGGGCGGTAACCGCCAAAGCGGCGGGTTTGGTTGAAAGAGTGCTGGTAGTAGCCGTAGACCCAGCGATGCAACTGCGGGCTGAGGCGCATCTCGATGAGACAGAGCGGAATATAGATCACGCCGCCGATGAAAATGGCGACCGCCAGGTCGCGGAAGCTCTCCCAGTCATTGAAGTAGATGCGCCCGATGAAGTAGGGGATACCCCAGAAGATCACGTTCTGAAGGATCGCGGAACAGCCGTCCCAGGCGCCCAGCCCATTCTGCATCGAGGAAAAGTACGGCGTGATGCAAAACAGCAACATCGGCAGATCGAACCAGCGAGGCCTGAAGCTGAGCAGGTGGGTGGGATCGAATAGCATGACGCCCAGGAGGACACCGAGCGACGAAACGCTCACCTTGGTGAGGTCCGGCAGCAGGTTGATCTTGATGCCGAAGACCGGCAGGAACAGCCACGCGCCGATGTAAGCGCAGAGCACCGCATGCCGCGGCTTCATCACGGCGAAGAGGCAAAGGGCAATGGGGATCCACCCCAGTAGCGCGAACTGGACAAAATGCATAACGTCCCTGTGTCTCAGGCGAAGCAGGATCGCTGCCGCGGGCAAAGTCATATTCCCGCGGCTTGAAGCGTTTGGCGTCCCGACCTCTCAAGGGCGGTGCGCAACGCGGCCTCAAAGCGGTCGGTGGCGTCCTCCCAAGTATATCGGCTAGCGGTGGCATGGGCCTTATCGGACATGTCGTGCCAAGCGGCCTCCGACAGGCCGCTAATGGTTGAGATCGCTTCGGCCATCGCCGCGGAATCCTCGGGTTTGACCAGAATTCCCCCGCCCCCCGCGAGGAGCTCCGGCGCGGCCCCGGCGGGCGTCGCGATGACGGGCGTGCGGCAAGCCATGGACTCCAGAAGCGGCAGACCGAAGCCCTCGGCCCGGCTGCCGAACAGCCAGGCGTCGCAGCGGGCGTACAGGTCACGAATCCGTTCCTGTGGGGGCTGCAGGACGAACTCGGTTCCCTCCGGGAGCGGAAGGCGATCAGAAGGCCTTTCGGTGCTGAAACTGATCAGCTTCAGGCCGGGCACGCGCTTGGCCGCCAGTCGAAAGGCCTGCAGGCTGATGTCGCAGCCCTTGAAATAGGTGACGGTCGAATACATCACACCAACCGTCGGGACAGGCTGCTTCGTGCGCGGCGGGGCGTTGAACTGATTCAGGTCGACGCTGTTGGGAACGAGATCGACGTTTTCATCGCCGAAGGTGTCGCGGGCGAGGCTCACCAGCCATTGTGCGACAGCGATCTTGTGCAGCGGCAGGCGCCACGTCGCATCGAGCCTTTGCGCAACGTCGGGGGAAATGCCGGGGAAGATCTCATAACCCTGAAGGAAATAAACCTTCACGCCTTTGGAGGGCGGGAAGGTCGCGACCCATTCCGCGGTCTCCCACCAAGTGGCGACCACGACATCGGCGTCGGGAACGTCCGCGGCCGTCGCAGGGCGGTATTGGTCCAGGAGATGAAAGCGAAAGTTGCGTTCCTCGAAGTAGCTGGGACTTGGCTGAGTGTGCGCGGGCAGCGGCCGACCGGTGAAGGCGGAGCGGATCCGTTCGCGCAGGCTCGGCGTTCGCGGCGGGCGCGCGACGACCATTACCTCATGCCCGCGCTGCTGCAGTCGCTCGGCGTAGGTGGCGATCACCCGGGCGCCGCCGCCCAGGTCAGCCCGGCCTACAAAGAGCGTGATGCGCATCGACGACTCCTCAGCCATTTTGTTCAGGCCGATCCCGGCCGCGCACAATTGCATCCGTGACCGGCTCGGTCAGCGTCCGCGCCCTGTATTCGAAGAACCGCTTCAGCTTGAGGAAGTGCTTCTCATAGAGGTGCCAGCTCAACAAGGCGCCGGCAAGAGAGATCCCGGTGCCGATCGCGGCGTAGGCCAAGAGCCCGAGGTAAAACGAGTGCAGGTTGGCCGAGAACGTTTTGAACGGCAACCGCTTCTCGATCCAGGGATGCAATAGCCCGTGGAGCACGTACAACCCATAGCTGTACTTTCCGAAGAAGCGCAGGGTTGTGTTGTTGAGGGCGCGCCCCAGCAGGCTGGCGGACGGAGCGGTGACCGACAATACGAGCCCGGCTCCGAAGAAGGCGGCGAGCAGCGAGTAACCGATCGTCTGCACGCGCGGGTTCAGCAGGCTGAAGGTTGCGCGGTTGGAGACGAAGATCGCGAGCAGCAGGAGGGCGCTGGCAAGCGCAATCCATCGCGCGGGCCTTGCCAGCGAAGTGATGCCCGCGGGTCCATGTGCGGCAAGCGCAAGCAGCGCGCCCGTCGCGAGCGCGTCCATGCGGCAGGGCGTGAAGTAGTAGGTCATTTGCGGGTCGCAGTGCGTCGCGACGCGGAACAAACGAATCACCAACGCGGCGACGATCAGCGCAGCGCACGTGGACATCAATGCCCGGCGATTCAAGAGCAGCACCACCGCCGGCCAGACGAGATAAAACTGCTCTTCCACCGCCAGCGACCAGAAGTGAGTGAAGCCGGCCCACTCGAGGTGGGTAAAGTTGCACAGGTACGTCCATAGCCAGGCCTGGTGGCGCGCGACGTTCTGGTATTCGAGGGAGTGGTAGGGGCGGACCAGCGGGATCACAGCGAAGGCCACGAACAGCACGCCATAGTACAGCGGAAAGATGCGCAGCACGCGGCGCATGTAGAAGTTGCGGAAGTAGCCTTTGGACTGCTTTGCCTCCCAGAGGATGGAGGTGATGAGGAACCCTGAGAGGACGAAGAACAGATCGACGCCCACCCAGCCCATGCCCAGCAGATGTACGACCTTCAAGCGCAACCCAGTGTAATGCGGGTCATACGGCGCAAAGTGGAACAGCAGCACCAGCAGGATCGCCAGGCCGCGAAGTCCGTCCAGGGCCGGGATGTGCACCCCGCGACGAGGGTTGGCGGCGGCGTCGCGCGTCGCAACTGCAATGGCCGGGTCCGCCGGCTGGGCATCGGCCGGCGGGATGAGAGAAGCGGTGGTCATGCGGCCTGGGGGAAACGCACTAGGGAATGACGTACATCAGAATGATAAATTCGGCACGATCGTAGTGCCGGCTTAGCCAAAAAGACACGCCGGACCGATGACCAGTAGTGTCTGGACGCTGCGGGGATCTTGACTAAAGTGAATCTCGCCGCAACGGCGCCCGGCGTCCTTCGCAACGTCCGATTAAACAGCGCTTCGCGCCCAGCCAACACGAGGGAATATGTCGTTAGAGCTGATCAACCCGATTGACCGCAACGCGGTGCGCCGCCAGTACCAGAATGGCCTGCCCGTGCCGTGGTTCAAGCTCGATAATTTCCTTCGCGCCGATTTCGCCGATCAGTGCGCGTCGGCCTTCCCGACTTATGACCAGGTCCAGAAGCTCGGCAGGACCTTCACCAACATCAACGAGAAGGGGAAGTTCCAGGTTACCGACCCGAAGGCGTTTCCAGAGCCTCTAAGGCGGCTGAACGATGTGCTGGCCAGCGCATCGTTTCTCGAGCTGGTCGAGAACATCACCGGGATCCCGAAGCTGCTGGCCGACGCGGAGTTGATGGGCGGCGGCCTGCATTCCACCGGCCCGCGCGGCCACCTCGACGTGCACGTCGACTTCAATTACATCAAGCAGCGCGACCTGCACCGCAGGCTGAACATCCTGGTTTACCTCAACAAGGGGTGGCACCCGCGCTGGGGCGGCGAGTTCGAGCTGTGGGACAAGGATGTGAAACAGTGCATGCAGAAGTTTGAGCCGATCTTCAACCGCTGCGTGATGTTCAACACGAACGAAGTGAGCTTCCACGGCGTGAGCGCCGTCACCTGCCCGCCCGGCGAGAGCCGCAAGAGCTTTGCCGCGTATTACTACACCCGTGAAGCGCCGTCGCACTGGAAGGGCGAGTGGCACGACACGATCTTCCACGCGCGGCCGGATGAGAAGCTGAAATCGATGCTCATGCCGGTCGAGAAAACCGGCAAGGCCGTCTCGCGGCTTTTATCGCGCGGGATGGAGAAGTTGAAGAAGAGCGTGAAAGGGGATTGAGACGCAGAGAGGAAAATCGCAGCTCGCATCGCTCTCCCATCCACCGATAAACGTTGAACTGCTGCGAACTACGCCGGCCGGCGCCCGGCGAACTACGCCGGCCGGGCGCCCCCCGCCTCTGTGAAAGGTCGCTTATCGAGGTATCTGAGATGTTTTTGTGTTCCACCTTGTCGGCATGGGCGGGACGCCCATGCTACGAGGGGGCGTTGTCACCGGCGGGGCGGAGGGCCAGGACTAGCAGGCTGCGCCATGCTTTGAAGTTGGCGGGGCGGGTTAGGCAGGCACGGACGCCGGTGGAGAGGGCCTCTCGTTTTTTGCCTGAGCGATGTTCCTTCCACGCGCGGCCCAGAAGAACACCCTGAACCTGTTCAGCCGCGAGCGAGGGCTTGCAGTTGCCCCCTTCGGGGACGGGCGGCGCCGCGCCGCGCATCAGATCATCCGCGCCGGTCTGTTGGCGCTGCCTCGCGAACTCCCTCGCCTTTTGCTCCAGAAAAACGCGTTGGTTGCTGGGCATGGAGTGCGTCGTGGTTCCCTCGTGCAGACGATAGCGATACCACGTCCGCGGCTCGTACCACACGCGATGGGCCGGCGCATGGCGCAGCATGAGGTCGATGTCTTCGCCGCAGGTGAAGTAATCGCGGCAGCCGCCCAATGCGCGGATCACCGCGGTGCGGCACATCCAGGTATTGAAGTGGGTGCGGGTGGTTCCCTCGGACAATTCGGCGGTCACTTCTTCGGCGATCGCGCCTTCTGCGACCTCGCTTACCTCAGATCCATCACGGGTCATCATGAGGAAGCGCCCGCACACGGCATCGAACTGCGGGTGTTCGTTCATCCAGCGGCATTGCCACTCGAGGCGGCCCGGCGGGTAGAGATCGTCGGCGTCGCAACGGGCCATCAGCTGGCCGCGAAGGTGTGGGAGTGCCGCGTTGGTGGCGCTCGAGACGCCGGTGCGAGGGCCTTCGATGATGCGGACGCGCGGGTCGCCGATCGCACGGACGCTTTGCACGGACGTGTCGGTGGAACCGTCGTCAACTAACACCACTTCCAAGTCGACATTTTGCGCGAGAACGGAGCGGACTGCGTCGGCTACGAAGGGCTCGCCGTTGCGGCAGGGGACGATCACGCTCACCAGCGTCATGCGGTTCTCCGCAGCGACGTGGAAGGCGATTCATCTCCCTGACGGACCGGACTCCTCAGCGCCGCGGCGAGCAGCAGTTTCCAGCCGCCGGGGTGGAACGGCCGCAGCCGCAGCGCCCGGCGCGCGTAGTACATCGCGGTCGCGCGCTCGCCGCTGTTGAAGGCCCACCAGCCGTAGCGGAGCATGTATTTCTGCCGCGAATCGGCGTCTTCGCCCGCGCGCCAGGGTCTGGCTTCGAATGTTCCGTTCTGGATGCCGCGCCGTTGCCAGGCGCGCTCGACCGACAGCCGCGCCATCTGCTCCTGCTCGGCGCGGTTTTTCGAGCTCACCGAGTTTTCGTGGACGCGATACTTCACCAAAGGCCGGGACAGGTTCGCGAGCTTGCCAACCTCGCCGAGCTTCAGGAAGACGTCCAGATCCTCCGCCCACTTGATGTCCGCGGTGTAGCCGCCCACTTTGATTAACGCCTCGTGCCGCATCATCGCGGTGGAGTGGCAGAACGGGCAGTGCCCTCCAATGAGCTGCTTCTGGATCTCTTCGTTTTGGGTCGGCGGGCGCAAGACCGTCAGCTTGCGCCCCTCGCTGTCGATCACTTCCCAGTCGCTTCCCACTGCGACGACGTCCGGATTATTTTGCAGATAGTTTAATTCGACCTGGAAACGGTAGGGCGCCGCTACGTCATCGGCGTCCATCTTCGCGATGAACTTGCCGGTGCAGAGCTTCAACGCGGCGTTCATCGCCCGGGCCACGCCGGTGTTCTGCTGGGTGAAGCCCTTCACGCGCTTGTCGCGCGCCATGAACATCTGGACGATTTCCCATGACTTGTCCCTGGACCCATCGTCCACAACGATCAGCTCGAAGTCCGTCATGCTCTGCGCGAGGATGCTATCCACCGCTTCGGGGAGATACTTCTCGCCGTTGTAGACACTCATCAGCACCGACACGAGCGGTTGGCGGTGAGGAGCGGCGGACGAATGTTGCGAAGGCATTTGCATCCGATTCTCGTCAATGGCCGCGCACGGCGCAGTACATCAATTTCCACGCCCCTGCCGACAGCGGCGCCGCCTTGACCGCGCTGAGGGCGTGCTTGCGCGCGACGGAGAGATTGCCGGCTTTCATCGCCGCCCAACCCCACGCTCTCACCTGCTCGCGCCAGGCCGGTGGTTGCCAGGGCTTGAATTCGACATCAGCGGGCATTTGCAGCCCGCGGCGCTCGTACGCCTCGCGCACGATCGAATCGCGGATCTGCGCCTGTTGCTCATATTGCGTGTGGCTCACGCTCCGGTAGTGCCGGCGATACCACAGCAGCGGCTCGGCGATGTTGGCCACGCGCCCGCGCTCCGCGAGGCGGAGAAAGAGGTCCTGATCTTCGTTGATGTTGAACTTCCCGCGGTAGCCGCCCACGGCGCGGACTGTTTCGGTGCGCATCATGGTCGAAGGCTGCACCAGCGCCCATCCGCCCCCGCTGCTCAGGAGCTCGGCGTCGATCTCGTCGTGCGTGAGCTTCTGTTTTGTTTCGGAGACCGGCGAGCCGTATGGGTCCATGATCATCACGCGCGACCCGACGAGCACGCAGTCGGGTTGCTCGTCGAGATACCTTACCTGCGCGGCGAAGCGGTGGGGGACACAGCGATCATCGGAGTCCATCCGGGCCAGGTATCGCCCCCGCGCCAGGGCGATCCCTTCGTTCGCCGCGCGCACGATTCCGGTGTTGGGCCGGCTGACGAGGCGGATGCGCGGATCGCGCTGCTCGAAGCCGCGCAGGATCTGGATGGAGCGATCCGTCGAGCCGTCGTCGACGATGATGAATTCAAAGTCGGCAAATGTCTGCGCAAGCACACTCTCTACCGCCGCCTCAAGGTAGGGCGCGGTGTTGTAAACGGTCATTACGCACGAGACTGTTGGTTCCATTCAATCCAGATTCCGCAATCGAATGTTCTAAAAGGAATCACCTTCCGCGCAGGGCGCAGAACATCAGGCGCCAGGAATCGGCGGCGAGCATGGCGCGCCGGAAGGTCTCAAACGCATGCTGGCGCGCCTCGCGCACCCTGGATTCGTTGAGTGCCCGCCAGGCGAGGGTGCGATGCTGAAGCGATTCCTGGCGCTGGCGGCGCTTCGCCACGGCGCGGCGCATCTTCGGCGGAAGCAACTGAACATACTCGCGGCGAATCTTCACGAACTCCGGCTCGAAGGCGTCGAACTCCGAGACGGTCTTCGAGCTTTCGTGCAGGCGGTAAGAGCCGAGGCAGCGGTGAAGGATCAACGGCTGCACGTTGCCGCGGAAGCGCAATCGCATCCAGAAGTCGTAGTCGAAGGTGTAGCGCAGGTCTTCATTGAACCCGCCGAGCTGTTTCCACAGCTTGCCGGCCCAATACGTTCCCTGCTGCGGGATGGGATTGGTGATGAACCAGTCGGGGACCAGCCCAATGCGTTGAGGGAGCTGCGGCCATTCGCCGCCGTCGGCTTCGATCATCTGAACCCAGCCGACCATCCATTGCGCGCCGGCGTTGTACGCATCGGCGATGCAGTGCAGCGCGCCGGGGTAGAGAAAGTCGTCGCTGTTGATGAAGCCGTAGACGTCGCCGGTGGCGCGGGCAAAACCTTTGTTGAGTGCGTGGCTCTGACCCCTGTCCTTCTCGCTCACCCACCAGGCGAGGTCCTTCTCATAGCGCCGAATGATGTCCACGCTGCCGTCGCTGCTGCCGCCGTCGACGACGATGTACTCGAGGTTCGGGTAGCCCTGCTCGAGCACGGAGCGAAGGGTCTGCTCCAGGTACTTGCCCTGGTTGTAGCTGGGGGTGACGACGGTGATGCGGGGAGGTTGCATACGACGATGGCCGGCGGCGGCGCCGGCGCCGCTATGTTATCGGCAAGGGCTCATGAATATCGCGTCCAGGTCTGCCAACCTCCGCCTGCGAAGGCGCAAGTGGGGAAAGGGTCGGTAAGACCCAACAGTCTCTTTACCGGATTCGGCAGATATCGCCGGGCTCTGGAGCGAAAAAGCGCCTCGGCGCGCGTGTAAGGCCGACCACCGTGACGGGACAGGACCTGCAGTGCCTCTTCGATATAGGCGTCCATTCGATGGCCGGTTTTCTGGTCGCCGTGCATGCGGAAACCACCAAGCGGCGTCTGGACGCCGTAGAGGTCCGCGTGCTTGAAGAACATGGCCCAGAGCTGGAAGTCGCCGGCCAGCGGCAGCGTCGCGTCGATCTTTCCGCCCACGCGGTCCCATAACGAGCGCCGCCAGAAGGTCGATTCCTGTTGGATGAAGTAGCTCGCCGGTGCGCGCGGGCGCGGCAGGTATTCGCCGCGATAGAACGCGCGCCGCCCGTACCCATTGATCTGCCTGCACCAGGTCCCGCGGCCCTGTGCGTCCCAATGGAGTGGGAACAGGCTGGTGAGCCACTCGATCTGCGGAAACCTGGCGAATATTTCGCCGACGATCGACAGCGCCCAGGGCGTGTACTTGTCGTCAGAGTTGAGCCAGGCCATGACTTCGCCATCTATTTTGGCGAAGCCGCGGTTGATCGCATCGTACTGCCCGGCGTCTTTCTCGCTCACCCAGGAGAAAAGGCGGCCCTCATATTTTCGGATGATGTCGACGCTGTTGTCGTTGCTTCCGCCGTCCATGACGACGTAGTCGAGGTTGGGGTAGTTCTGCTCGAGCACCGAGCGCAGCGTTTCTTCCAGGAACTTTCCCTGGTTGAAGCTGGGCGTCACGATGCTGATGCGGGGGAGGTTCATCGGGTCAATGCGGATCGTTTTTTGAAGAATAGTCCGCGGTTCGGATGTTATTGGCGCGGCGTCTTCGCGGAAATCAGGGACTCATAGAGCGCGACATACTGCCGCGCCTGAGTTTCGAGTGAGTATTCGTCGACCGCGATCCGCCGGCAGTTAAGCGACATTTCCTTTCGCTTGTTGAGGTCCGATAAGACGCTGAGGATCGCGTCGCGCAGGGAGGCGACGTCGCGCGTTGGCGCGAGCTGCCCGGTGACGCCGGGGCGGACCATGTCGGGGATTCCGCCGGAGGCGAAGCCGACAACGGGGGTGCCGCAGGCCATCGACTCGATCACGGTCTGGCCAAACGATTCCTGAAGGGACGCGATGACATAGACGTCGGCGGCGCTGTAGGCAAGAGAGAGCCAGCGATCGTTGCTGACGTGGCCGAGATGGAGCTGCGCGATCGATTGGTCGAACGTCGGATTCCCGCCGCCCACCGAGAGCAGGAAGAGCTTTTCGATCGCCTCGATGCCCTGAAGCGCATCGGCCAGGAACCTGAAGCCTTTGCGCACATTTTCCATCGAATCGGCGGCGAACAGTACGACGGTTGCGTCGGCGGGAACGCCCAGCAGCTCGCGCGAGAACCTGCGGTCGCGCGGGGCGAAGTCGTTGACGTCCAGGCCGTTGGGAATGACCGAAATGGGAAACCGGCCGAGCAGCGAGCTGCGTTTGGCTTCGCCCGCGATCCAGCGGCTGGGGCCGACGACGTGGAGGCCGTCGGGCGGAATTCGATTCAGGCTGTCGTTCTTGCGGGTCCAAATTTCATGCGACAGATCGTTCGGGTCGTTCGAGTTGAGCTGCGGGCAGGCGCCGCATTGCGCGGTGAATTTGTCGGAGCAGTCGTCGTAGTGGCAGCCGCCGGTGAAGGGGTTCATGTCGGCGAGGCGCCAGACGAGCGGAACGTCGCGTGGAATTCGGGAGAAGAAGCCTTCGTAGTCGAGGAAGCCCGCGACCCAGTGGAGATTGATCAGGTCGCACGCCGGGAGCTGTCGTGTGATCTGATCGAAGTGCGCGGTGCGATCATCGCTGAACATTTCGTAGCCGGCGGGGCGGTTGGGATAGCGGGCGTGGTCGCGGGCGATCTTGTTGCGGCGCCGCGAGCGGCGGACGCGCGTCATCACGTCCATCGGATGACGCAGCGCGGTCACGTGCGGGTCCTGGCTTTTCTTTTCCGCGACGAGCATCTGCGAATCGTGCCCGAGCCGGCGGAGGCCGGTGTGCAATCGATACGCCGCCCGAGCGGCTCCGCCGCTGCTGTCGCTGGTGCTCAGGTGCAGGATCTTCATTCGCTGGGTCTTCGACCGCGCGCTCGTTTTTCGATCTTCTCGCGAACGACGTGTTGTGGCACGGGCGTCCCCGCCCGTGTGAGTCCTCGTTTTATCAAACAGAAACACGGGCGGGTAGCCCGGGCCCGGTCCGTAGGCGCTCATGGCCGCGCTTCCACGTTGCTCGGCGAGACGCCCATGCTACAGCTCACGCCAGCGCTTCGCGAAGCTGCGGTTCGGTGCGGAGCGTGGTGTGAGGCTCTACGTTGTGATGCTCCCAGCGGGCGGGCATCACGATCAGGCCCTGGCTGGCGTTGGGGATCTTCCCGGTGCCCAGCACGTTGGCGAAAACCACGTCCAGCCGATCGGCACGTTCCACTTTTTCGATGATCTTGTTCTCGTCGGCGAGAACCAACTCGACGTTGTAGTCGCCGGGCACCAGCGGCAGCGAAGGGATGACGCAGGTCAACTGCGCGCGCGGCGAGCCTTCGAAGCGGAACCCGGAATGGTAGAGCGTGTGGAAGAAGGCGACGCGCTGCCCGCGGGTGTTGGTGATCGCGACGCCGCAGGTGGCGCCGCGCACGTCCTGGCAGTTGCGCACTTCGATTTCAAAGGTGACGCTGCCGCCGCTTCCAACGACGCGATCGTGTCCGGAATCGGTGGTGATCTTCAGATTGGTGAAGATCGGATCGCGCGGCTTGTCCTGGATTCGCGGCTTCTGGCTGAGCGGGAGGTCGCCCCCCTCGTGGCTGAGCGCGAGGTATTGCTTGATGCCTTCGTCCGGGGTGAGGCGGCCCGCGACGGCGCCGTCTTTCACCAGCAGCACGTGGGAGCAGAGGGCGGCGATCGCGTCCATGTTGTGGCTGACGAACAGGACCGTGCGGCCTTGCTTGACGACGTCGCCCATCTTTCCGAGGCATTTTTTCTGGAAGGATGCGTCGCCTACCGCCAGCACCTCATCGACGATCAGGATTTCCGGCTCGAGGTGGGCGGCCACCGCGAAGGCGAGACGCACGTACATGCCGGAGGAGTAGCGCTTGACCGGCGTGTCGAGAAACTTCTCAACCTCGGCGAAGTCAACGATCGCATCAAACTTGCGGGCGATCTCGGCTTTCTTCATCCCGAGGATCGCTCCGTTGAGGAAGATATTCTCACGGCCGGTGAGCTCGGGGTGAAAGCCGGTGCCGACCTCGAGCAGTGAAGCGACGCGGCCGCGCAGGGTGGCTTTGCCTTCGGTCGGCTCGGTGATGCGGCTGAGGACCTTGAGCAGCGTGGACTTGCCGGCGCCGTTGCGGCCGACCAATCCCATCACTTCGCCCTGGTTGACGTCGAAGGAGATGTTGCGGATGGCCCAGAAGGCGTCGGCGGCCTTGCCGGCGTCGCCATAGCGCTCGCGGAATCGCCGCGCCGCGCCGCTCGCCAGGCCCGCGACGGCATCGCGGAACGTCTGGTTCCGGTCAACCTGGCGGCCAAGGTGATAAGCCTTGCCTAGTCCTTCGACACTGATGATGGGTTTACTCATAACGACTGATCACACAGGCGCCATACTCGCGAATGTCATGCGATGTCCGCGAAGCGCCGCTCGGTGCGGCGGAAGTAAAAGAGTCCCAGCACGAAGATCGATACCGCGGCGATGGCTGAGGCAAACAGATTTCGCGGGTCCCAGCCGTACCGCGGCTGGTCCAAACCCAGCAGCACCCGGCGGAAACCGCTGACGATGCCAAACATCGGGTTGAGGCGGAACAGCAACTGCCACTTGGGGCTCGCCACCATCTCGGGTTGGACGGGGAAGGCAACGAAGGTCGTCCACATCCAGATCTGGGTGATGAACGGAATGAGAAAGCGGAAGTCGCGATACGTCACGGTGAGCGCTGAGAGCAGGTAAGCAACTCCGGTCGAGAGCATGATGAGCAGGAGCAGCAGCAGCGGCAGGAAAACGATCGTCCATGAAGGGGTCACGCGGTAGATGGCCATCAGGATCACGAAGATCGTGCCGGAGACGCACATGTCGAACAGCGCGCCGCCGATCGCGGCGGTGGGAACAAACAGCCGCGGAAAGTAAATCTTCGTCAGCAGGTGTTGCTGGTTCACCAGCGACAGGCCGCCTGAGTTCAGCGCGGTGGCGAAGAGTTGCCACGCGAGGACGCCGGCATAGACGAAGATCGGGAAGGGGACCGGCAGGTTGGTGTTGAGCTTGAGGCCCCTGCCGAAGATCAGGGAGAAGAGGATGACCTGGATGAGCGGCTGGAGCACTGCCCAGCCGAAGCCGAGCACGGCCTGCTTGTAGCGGACCTTGATGTCGCGCCATACCAGGAAGAACAGCAGCTCGCGGTAATAAAACAACTCGGACCAATCGACGCCGATCCATCCCTTTCGCGGGCGGATCACCAGCTCATGGCCCTCGTCGAAGAGGGGCGGAAGATAGTCGATTGCGGTTGCCGACATAGGGGTCGCTGAATCGGACAGTTCAGAGGGCGTTGCAGACGGCTGAGCCACTGCGGTTCCTCACCAGGACAGTGCTCGCGCACAAACGATTGGCGCTGCCAGGCATCTGCAACCGGACGCACATCCACCGGATGCGGGCAGCCGCAGCGCCATCCGTTGGTGAACATCGGCCATCGCAGGAGCACCCATAAGCACTTTCCGGCGCGGACGAAGCGACCCTAAGTTGGCCCTGCACCCGCGTCAAGGCAGGATGTTGCTGAGCCATCCCCAGTTTCGCCGCCCGTTATGTGGCGTGCGCACTCCGATGGCCCCTCGCCTGACGGCAGCGGCAGATTTCAAAAATCTGAAATCCCCCCGGAAGGGTTGACTCCATGAAGAAAGACTATATAATGAATCATGTCTCAGCGCAGCGGCTGGGGCCGTGTCGGAGCGCTCTTTGACATATGAATCGGTGAAACGTCGGCCGCGCCGAATCGGCATTCGCGGCTGGGGCCGTTCGGGTCGGCATTGAGGGTCTGTGGCGCGGCGGTTGAGGTCTTCCTGGTCCACCATAACCCCGCAAAAGCCCACCAAAGCCCTGCATTGGCTCGCCAAAGCTCGCCAAAGCTCGTGCGAGGTCGCCTGGGCCGGCGGCGAAAAGCCTGGCCCCCGAGGCGGCGCGAATCTCGGGATCGACTCGATCCGACCGCCGATCATTGGCGCGAATTCGTCGTGAGTTTGAGGAAACTGGGGATGAGTCAGAGGATGTTGCTGCGACGGAAGCAATGGAAAGCTGTTGCCATGGTTATCGTCGGCATGCGCCGCGCGGGCCAATAAAAGAGCCGGACGCGCACCGTCCGGCTCTGACAGGCCTTGGGCCTGTACCACCACACGGGAGACAGAAGCTCAGGCGGCCAGCTTCAGCGACGAGCCGGCGGTGACGCCGTTCGTGAGCGTGACCTGGTACACGTCCGGGTCGACGCCCTGGTAGGCGTCATCGTGGACCTGCGAGAAAGACTCCCACTGCTGCGGGGTCCGGTAACCGCGCGTGTCGCCCCAGCTCGACCAGACGTAATTCAGACCGCCCTGGTTGCGGGTGAGGGCGGTCGAAGGCCAGACGTTATGCGCGATCTCCCGGAAGCCGCTGAGGTCCGCGTCGGCGACGTAGACCGCGCCCGCCGATCCACCGCCGGTGGCTGCAAGGTGGGGCGCTACGTAAAGGTTATTGTTGACTTCCACGTTGGTCGCGTGGCCGTTGACCCTCAGGAAGCTCCCGGCCTGGCCCATGTTGACGGCCGTATTGCTCTCCAGCCGGATGTCGTCGGTCTTCTCAGTGAAGCCGGGCTTGCAGGTTTCGATGAGGATCGCGTCGAGTCCGTCGACTTTCACCACGTTATTGCGCACCGCCAGGTGTTTGGTGCCCGGGCGGATGTTGATGAAGACCTTCTCGGTGTGGTTGTTCTCGACGACGCCCCAGTTGGTTCCCTCGGCGGCCCAGGCGGGGTTGAGGTCGAGCTCGCGCATTCCGACGCGGAGCGTGCCGCCGTTGATGTGGTTCCCGGTCACGTAGAACCAGTTGGCGGCCCGCAGCTCGAGCGATCCCTTGCCGTTATTCGGACGCGACAGGTCGTTGTTAGCCACCAGCAGGCGGGTGACGCCGGCATTGCTGGTGCGGATGAGGTGCTCCTGCCGGCTGTCCTTCATCGTGTTGCCGAGATAGACGTGGTCGGTGCCCTCGCCCCAGATGCCGCCGCCGCGGATCTCGTCGGTGAAGAGATTGTCCTGGATCAGGACTCCCCTGGGCTGGCCTTCCGTGTTCACGCCGTCGGTGAGGTTGCGGAAGGTGCAATTTCGCACGGTGAAGTCCGTGCCCCAGACGGTGAAGGCGCGGGCCGGAACTTTGTCGGCGCCATATGAGCTGTCAAGCCCCCACTTGCTGTCGAACTCGATGTTCTGCGCCAGGATGTTGTCGCAGTCTTTCCCGAGATAAAAAATGCTGGTGCCGGCGCCTTCAACCTTGCGGACGCGGGCGTCGGCGCCTTCGCCATAGCTGTCAATCGTGAGGTTCCTGTAGTGCAGGTCGATGCTGTCTGCGACGTTGAAGGTCTGTCCACGATGCAGCAATAGCTTTGCGTTATCCCCGAGCAGTTCACTTGCCCGCGCCAACGTCTTCACGGCGTTTTGGGGCGACGCGCCGGAATTCGAATCGGAACCGTTCACGTCGACATAGACCGCGCGGCGCGTGTCGGCCGAGATGGTTACGGCGCCGCTCGTTCTGCTGGTCTTGCCGGCCGCATCGGTGACCGTGAGCGTGACGGAGTAGGTCCCGGGCTTGTCGTAGACGTGGGCGGCGTTCCAGCCGACCAGCGTGTTGTACCTGCTGGCCGCATCGCCGAAATCCCATTGGTAGCGGGCATTGAGCGGATCGCCGGTGCCGAGCTTCGTGGACAGCGCGTTAACGTGAACGGTGTGTCCCGCCATTCCGGAGGCTTCGATGAATTGAATCACCGGTGTCGGGGCCGCGGCCAAGGGATCGATGTTGAACGAACCGCCGGTTGGGGTGACGGAACTGCCGCTCGGCGTCACGGATCCGCCAGAGGAACCATTGCTGGTGCCGTCGGTGTTGCCGGAGAGATTGGCGCCGCTGGTTTTGTCCTTGCCGCCGCCCGTGATGATCTGATTCGCGCCGCCGCCGCCGTCCAGCGTGTCATTGCCGGGCCCGCCGAGAAGCTGGTCGTTGCCTTCCCCGCCGCGGAGTATGTCGTTCTCAGATTCCCCATTCAGATAGTCGTTGCCGGCGCCGCCGGTGATCGTGTCGTTGCCGGAGGTTCCGTACAGGCGGTCGTTGCCCGCCGCTCCGTCGACTGTATCGTCGCCGAGGCCGCCCTGAATGAAGTCGTTGCCTTCGCCGCCAAAGAGGCGGTCGTTGCCGCCGCGGCCGAGGATCGTGTCATTGCCGCCGCCGCCATCGATCACGTCCTTGCCCGCGCCTCCGACGAGCTTATCGTTGCCGCCGCCGCCAACGATGGTGGCGGAGACCTTCACGTCGCCGTTGATGTAGACGGTGTCGTTGCCATCGGTTCCGACGACGTCAATGGCGCGCACGTCGGCGCGGTCGAAGACCTGCGTGCGCCGAGCGTCGGTGGCCGCTCGGATCTGGTCGCGGGCGGCGTCATACTCGACAAAGAGCTTCACCGGCTGCGCGCCATCGGGGCGCACGGTGAGTGTCCCGTTGATCAGCGTTACGGTCGAGAGAAGACGGCGATCTTCAAGGGTCTCGAAGACGGCCTTACGGATGCGGTCCCGGTTGAGGTGGCTCATGCCCGGAACGTCGGCAGTTTTTGCGCGGTCCGGCTGTACTGGGGGAGCCTAAATTATTGGAAAAGTGAGTTTTGCCGCGCACAACGGTTGCCCGCCCCGCACAACTGGAAGCTCTTTACAGGATTCAAAGCCGGGAACGTCCGGAAATGACGTGTATGGCGATGTTGATGAGCGGACCGGCCAGCGACACGCAGCGGGTTCTTGCCTTGATCAAACGGCCCGGACGCTGATCATGGCGCCGTGAATCGCTGAGAATCACGATGCTGAGCGACGGGCTGCTGAGCAATTTCCGTTCGATACGAAGCTTCACCAGCTACCGCTGCGAAGTGAACCCGGGCACGGTCGAGCGGGAAATCAGCTTCCACGTCGATCTGGGGCCTGCGACGGAAAGACACGGCGATGTCTTTCCCGTGTACCAAATCCCGGAGGGAAGGCAGGCGTGGCTCGGCGACTGGTCCTTTAACGGTGGGGGGAAGCTGAGTCGGGAGCTCTCCGTGGGCGGCAGTCTTGGTCGGATCGTGGATGAATCGCACTACGTGTACGTCCTGAACTGCGCGGTCTATGCCGGCGAGATGAAGATCTTCTCGCCGGCCCGAGCGATTCGGTACTGCCCGGGCGAATGGATAGCGGTCTGTTTCCACCACATGGGCGCCGCGTTGGACATCCAGGTGCGCGCGACATTCCGATTCCTGGAAGTGCCCGCCCCCGCGGAAGCGCCGATCATCGCCCTGCAAAACTGGGCCGCTGCTTCAACGCACGATGGTTTTCCGGGACTGCCGAGACTTGAAGAGCGATGATTCGGTGCAAAGCGCGGCGCATTTCCGCGCCGTGCCCGCTCCTAGCCGAGAAGTTTGACGAGCGGCGAGGAAGGGTCTTTGAGCGATTCTTCGTCGCCATCGACGCGGGCGCGGCGGGCTACCAACTCACGGAGAAGATCGTCCTCGCCCGAATGACCGACGGCGATCACTTGCGCAATGCGGCCATCGGCGGCGATTCCGATCTCGACAAAGTCAGGCGAATCGATGTTAGGGGTGCCGCGGATGAGGCGGCGATCGACCGCGCGCGCTTCGCCCCAGGCGGAGATGGACAGGTTGAAGACGTCGCTGAAGAAGTAGTTGGTGGCGCGGTAAGAGTCGTTCGCCCCGGCCATGTTCCGGCCGGCGAGCGTGCCGGTGACGTTGGCGTGGTCCCAGTGGTCCAGGATGCGGTGCTTGCCGAAGAGCGGATCGAAGACAGCGGCGCAGTCGCCGGCCGCGTAAATGTCGGGCTCGGACGTGCGGCAGTGGTCGTCGACGAGGATGGCCTTGCCGGCGGCCACGGGCGTTCCGCGCAACAATTCCTTGTTTGCCACCGCGCCGACCGCGGCGACGGCGAAATCGCAGTCGATCGTCGTACCGTCCAGCGTGACGACGCGCTGCACGCGGCCATCGCCGTCGATCTGCCGGGTGCGGGTGTTGACGTGAACCTTCACGCCGTGCTGTTGCAGGTATAGCTCCAGAAACCGTCCGGTGCTCTCGCCCGCGAATTTATCCCACGGGTGGGCGCGTGCGACGAGGAGGTCCACTCCAAGGCCTAGTTGGGTGAGGGAAGCGGCGAGTTCCACGCCGAGGACCCCTCCGCCGATGACAGTCGCCCGCCCGCGGCCAGCAGCATGGGCACGCCCCTCGCGCTTAGCCTTCTCGACCGCGTTGTGCAGCCGGTCCGCGTCCTCGAGCGTGCGCAGGTAGAACAGGTTCGGCAGATGGCTTCCGGGCGCGTCCAGCGGGAGAGGCGAGGCGCCGGTGGCGAGCAGCATCCTGTCGAAGGAGACTTCCTCGCCGTTATTAAGCGTGACGGCCTTGCGCGGAGTATCAAGATGCGAGGCGCGGCGTCCGGTGCGCAGCTCGACGCGGTTTTTCTCATACCAGTCGGCGCTGACGGTGAACAGGTCGTCGTGCGGCTTCTCTCGGCGCAAATACTGCTTGCTGAGCGGCGGACGATGGTAAGGACGGTTGATTTCCTGACCCACGAGAAGTACCGAGCCCTCGTGGTCGAGCGAGCGGATCGCCTGGGCCGCGGCGCTGCTTGCCAGGCCTCCGCCGACGAGAAGATATTTAACGTGAAGGTTGCTCATTAGAAGCCAGTTGTCCTTCTATTGTATCGCCCAGAAGCGGAGGAAGTTCGATAGGGAAATTCCGGACCGGCGAGGGGTGCCGGGTTCAGCGCGGCGATACCGGGTTGGCTCCAGTGGTGGTTGTCCGCAGGGACATTTTCTCCAGCTTATCCCGCCCATGCCTCTCGCTGGACGCGCAGCGTAATTTCACCAACAATCTAGGACCCTTTGTTTTGGACAGGAGCGATGTTCGATGACCAAGACGCTTTCCCACCCCAACAGGCCCGCGATATCGAGCGGGCAGCCCGATTACAAAGTCGCGGATCTTCACCTGGCGGAGTGGGGGCGCAAGGAAATCAAGCTTGCCGAGCAGGAGATGCCCGGGCTGATGTCGGTGCGCGCCGAGTATGCGAAAAAGCAGCCGCTCAAGGGGATGCGGATCACCGGCTCGCTGCACATGACGATCCAGACGGCGGTACTCATCGAGACACTCACGTCGCTCGGCGCGGACGTGCGCTGGTGCTCGTGCAACATCTTCAGCACGCAGGACCATGCGGCGGCGGCGGCGGCGGTTGGACCTGAGGGGACGGCGATGGCGCCGAAGGGTATTCCGGTCTTCGCGTGGAAGGGCGAATCCCTCGAGCAGTATTGGTGGTGCACGGACCGCGCCCTGGACTTCGATGGGAAAGGCCCGAACCAGATCGTAGACGACGGAGGCGACGCGACACTGCTGATTCACAAGGGGGTGGAGTTTGAGAAGGCCGGGAAGGTGCCCAGCCCCGACTCCACCGATGTTGAAGAGATGCAGGTGATCCTGAAGCTCCTGCAGAAGACACTGAAGGAGACCCCGGACCGATGGACCAGGGTCGCGGCCGACTGCCAGGGGGTATCGGAAGAGACGACGACCGGCGTGCATCGGCTCTACGAGATGCAGCGCGCGGGCAAGCTGCTCTTCCCCGCGATCAACGTCAACGACTCGGTGACGAAGAGCAAGTTCGACAACCTGTACGGCTGCCGGCATTCACTCGTCGACGGACTGATGCGGGCGACCGACGTGATGCTGAGCGGGAAAGTGGCCGTCGTCTGCGGTTACGGCGACGTCGGGAAGGGATGTTCCCAGTCGTTGAAGGGACAGGGCGCTCGCGTGATCGTTACCGAGATCGATCCGATCTGCGCGTTGCAGGCGGCGATGGAAGGCTATCAGGTGCTGACCGTCGAGGACGTGCTGACGTACGCGGACGTGTTCATCACGACGACCGGCAATGAGAACATCATCACCGCCGAGCACATGGCGAAAATGAAGGACAAGGCGATCGTCGGCAACATCGGCCACTTCGACAACGAGATCGACATGGCGGGCCTGAAGAAGGTGAAGGGAATCAGGAAGACGAACATCAAGCCGCAATACGACATGTGGACGTTCCCCGACGGCCACAGCGTTCTGATCCTGGCCGAGGGGCGCCTGCTCAACCTGGGCTGCGCGACAGGTCATCCGAGCTTCGTGATGTCGGCGAGCTTCACCAACCAAACGCTGGCGCAGATCGAGCTGGCGAGCAACCGCGACAAGTACGAGAAGAAGGTATACGTGCTGCCGAAGCTGCTGGATGAGAAGGTGGCCCGGCTGCACCTCAATAAGTTGGGCGTAAAGCTGACCAGGCTCACCCCGAAGCAGGCGGAGTACATCGGTGTCCCGCAGGAGGGGCCGTACAAGACGGATCATTATCGGTATTGAAGCGCTTACCTGTTTCGGCGGCTCAGTGCTTCACGGCGGCTGTCGGCGCATCGCAGGAGACTGGATGACGCCGACGATGCGACGGCTCCGCTGCGGCTGAATGTGTTCGGCGGCGCGAGAAGAGTCGCCGGGTCTTCCGCGGCCCCATAGCAGCCTGTGGGAATCGCCCGGGTTCGCTTTTCAACGTGCGTGGACCTGCTTAGAATTGCATGGCACGCTCCGGGGGCGGATAGTTTGCCGGGCTTTAATCGCGACAGGTCGCGCCAAGGTTCTTGACGGAGTCATACGATGAGCATGTTCCCGAATACCAATTCCCGGCCGATCCAGCTGGAATACGGAACGGATGATCGGGCGGTGTTTAATTTCTTTAATGCGGTTTATGCGTGGATGTGCGTCGGCCTGGCGGTGACGGCGACCTGCGCGTGGCTCGTTTCGCAGAACACGCAACTGGTCATGGCGCTGTTCAGCCGCGGGGTGGCGCTGGTGTTTGTGCTCGGTTCGCTGGTGGTCGTCTGGTCGATCCGCAGCGCGGCGATGCGGCTGAGCCCTGGGATTGCGCTCGCCCTGTTCGTTTTGTACTCAGCGATCGTCGGCGTTTTTCTGTCGGGCATCTTCGTCATCTATCGTCTGGAGAGCATCGCCGGCGTGTTCGTCGTGACGGCCGGCACCTTCGGCGCGACGAGCCTGTATGGCTACCTGACCAAGCGCGATCTCACGAGCATGGGCTCGTTCCTCTTCATGGCGGTCTGGGGGCTGTTCCTGGCGACGATCGTGAACATCTTCTGGGCGAACAGCACGCTCTACTGGGTCATCACCTACGCCGGCCTGGCGATCTTCATCGGCCTGACCGCCTACGACACGCAGAAGCTCAAGCAGTTCGCGTACAGCGCGCAGGGCAACAACGCGTTGGCCCAGCGCATGGCGGTCATTGGATCGCTGGAGCTGTACCTGGATTTCATCAACATGTTCCTCTTCCTGCTCCGCATCCTGGGCAAGAGGCGATAAGTAAGTGATTACGACGAACGAAAGAGGCCGCGACATCAAACGCCGCGGCTTCTTATTTGCGACACGCGCTTGGATTGAAACTCAGGCGACTTCATTGGCGGGGACAGCGTTCTGGGGCCGCGGCGCGACGTCGTCGGCGATCGGAACGCGGTGGATGCGCTGACCAACGCGGCAAAAAACTTCGTAGGGGATGGTGTCAGACCAGCGGGCGAGCTCGTAGACGCTGGCGGGCGAGTGGGGGTCGTCGTCGAGGAGCGTCACCTCGTCGCCCACGTTTGCCTGAGGCACATCGGTCAAGTCGATCGTGGTCAGGTCCATACTTACCCGGCCCACCACCGGCGCAGGAAGGCCCTGCACGAGAACGACCGCGCGGTTGGAAAAGCAGCGGGGGTAACCATCCGCGTAGCCGACGGGTACCAAACCGATGCGCGTGTCGCGCGGGCTGTGCCAGGTTTGCCCGTAGCCCACGCCGGTGCCCTGTTTCACGTCGCGGACGTGCACGAGCGGCGCGGTCCACTTCAGGACCGGGCGGAGCGGCCGGTCCTGGCAGGGACGCCCGGTCGGGTCGATTCCATAGAGGCTGATGCCGGGGCGGACCATATCGAGGTGCGACGCCGGGCAATGAAACAGTGCGCCGGAGTTGGCGGCGTGACAGATGAGCTTCGGACCGGGCAGCGCCGCGCGGGCGGCGGTGGCGCGACGGAAGCGATCGGTCTGTTCCAGCGTGAATTCGCTGGCGGGATCGTCGGCGTTGGCGAAATGGGTGCAGAGGCCGGAAAGACGAAGCGAGGCGTGCGAATCGATCCGTTGCAGGAGCTCGTCGAGCTTTTCGACGCATACGCCGGAGCGGGTCATCCCGGTGTCGAGCATGACCTGGACCGAAGCCCGGCGGCCGCAGGCGAGGGCGACGCGCGCGACATCATCGGCGGCGGCGGGGCTGCAGAGCGTCAAGACCCAGCCCTGGCGGATGGCGGCTTCCAGCTTGCGGCGCTGGCGGCCGATGAAGGCATTCTCGAGCGGGCGGAAGATGAGGATCGGAAGAGCACTCCCGGGCAGGGCCGCGGCCTCATCGATGCTTGCCACCGCCAGCGCGTCGACGGGGGAGCGATTGCTACGACTGGTCTGTCGGACGGGATGATCGTTCAGATCGGATTCGGCGGAAGGGTCGGACGGGCAGAGTGTCTGTGCGACGGCGGCTGCGCCGTGTCCATAAGCGTCTGCCTTGATCATCGCGCACAGACTGGTCCCGGGGGTGAGCGCCTGGCGGACAATGCGCGCGTTGTGCAGGAGCGCCGAACGGGAGATGAGAACGCGGGGTTCGCCGAGGGCATGTTTCGCATCCATGCGATCACTCGATCCATCAGGACAGGGAGCGAGCGCAGTATAGCAGGAGGGGAAGAATTCGAAAGTTTGGGCCGGTCTTTCATCAGGATGTTTTCGGGCTCGGCGCAGGCACGTGCGGGGCCTATCGCGAGCGCCGGTTGGTTACAATCGCGGGGCAATGGGGAAATGGCCGGATTCTGATCCGCTTGCGCAGCGTCCTCGGTCGGCTCCACGAGCGCTGGGCGTCGCTAGTATCCTTGTGGGCGCCGTCAGTCTCATTTTCAATCTCATATTGGTCGTGTGCGCGGTGGCGCTGGCGAGGGTGCAGCCAGCGGAGGCGCCTCCGCCGGTGAATGCCTTTGTCGGACCGGCTATCCCGCCAGCGCCCGCTCCGCTGCTGGTGAGCGCGCAGGGATTCGACCAAGCGGATCGGCTCATCGTGATGCGGGCGATGACTCGGCTGCGGTCGCTGTCGGAGGATCGCCGGGCCCAGCTCGAGACGTTGCTGGCCCGGGCGGGGAGGCGGCTGTTGCCGCAGAATTCATCGGCGTTGTCCATCGAGTCGGTTACAAGCGCCATTCAGCGGCACGGGGCGATGTACAGCGCGGATGCGAATCGTCCCGGCGCGGACTTTTTCGCGACGGCGGCCGGTCACGTGGAGATCTATGATGAGCACGCCGTCTTTTATCCCGAGGACAACTCCCCGCCGGTGCGCACGTCGGCACGCGGCATGAAGAAGAACCGCTTCGCGCTGAGCAGCGTGCAGATCGAATCGGTGCTCGCGCAGGCGCAGGCCGCTTCGAAGAACCCCTTGAATCCGCAGCAGCTGGGGACGCTGCGCGCGCTGCTCAATTCGCCGACGCAACAACTGGTGTCGAGCGGGTCGGCGGGCAGCGGGGTTAAATGGGTGAGCATTGGTCCAAGCGGCGGGGCGACGCTGAGTCTGTCGGATGGCGCGGTGAGCCTGGGTCCGCAGGGCGAGGTGGCGCAGGCGGCGGCGGTCTTCACTGCGCCGTCGAGTCCGCAGCGCGGCGCCGGCGGCTGGATGTTTCTGCTGGCGGGGGCGATCCTGGGCGCGGGAGCGGCGGCGTGGCTCGCGGTGACGGGGATCTTCACGCTGATGCGTTCGCGAGCGGGGGCGGTGCTGCACCTGGTTTATGCCGGCGTGAAGATTCCGGTCGCGCTGCTGGCAACGACCGGCTTCTTGCTGCTGGCGCAGCGGCTACAGGAGCCGGTGGCGCTACGAAATTGGCAAGCACCCGCCAGCGCGTTGGTGGGAGCGATGGCGTGGGGGTCCGGGTCGCCGGCCATGACGCTGGCGGTTCTTTATCCGGTGGTGATTCTGGCGGTGTTGTGGCGATGGCGCGTGCGAAGCCGGCGAGCGGCGGAGGGATGATTCACTTCTGGCGGAAGACGATTCGGCCCTTGGTGAGGTCATAGGGAGAGAGCTGCACCTTGACGCGGTCGCCCGGCAGGATGCGGATGAAATGCTTGCGCATTTTGCCGGAGACGATGCCGAGGATTTCGTGCTGGGAATTGTCGAGCTTCAGCTTGAACATCGCGTTGGGCAACGCGGTGGTGACAGTGGCTTCCACTTCAATCGGCTCAGATTTGGCCACGATACAGGTTCTCCGGGGACTCCTCGGGCTTAGAAGGGCGAATCCTAATGGGAATGCGATGCGGGAACAAGCGAGGCCGGCTTGGGCGCGGTATCACTAACAAAGCCCTGAGACGATCAGCCAGATAATGCGACCGGTCAGCCGCAGCGCGAGGAGCGCGAGGTCGCGAATGGAATAGGTCACTTCGGGAGCCTCGCTGCGCCGGTCAGGCTTCCGGCGCATGTGCATACGCGTCGTGTAGTCCAGCACGCTCTTGCTCGGCTGTCGCATGCCAACAAGGCACGACAACGGGACGACTCGCCCATTAGATTCGGAAGCTTGATCTGGAATTGGCTGTGTCAGCTCAGCGAACTGGCGATGCGCTCGTAGCTTTGCTTTCGCCAGGCGGGGGCCGCGCCGGTCTGGACGTCGGGAAAATAGTCGAGGAGGTTGTCCTTGCTGACGCCCCAGAGCCCGAAGAGTTTGACGCCGGGCGTGTCGATGACGGCGCCGCCGAAATCGAGGGGATAGCGGCGCGCGGAGGTGGTGGTGTGGCGGCCCTTGTCGGTGTAGCGGCTGACTTCGCCGACCTTGAGATCGAGCTGAGGCTGAATGGAGCGCACGAGGCTGCTCTTGCCCACCCCGCTGTGGCCTGAAAGGACGGTCGTGTGGCCGGCGAGCGTCTGGGTGAGTTGCTCGAGGCCCACGGCGCGCTCGGCGCTGGTTTGAATTGATTCGATGCCGAGCGAGGCGTAGTGGGCCAGCGCCTCGCGCGCCAAGATCAGATCTTCCGGGACATCTCCATCACCTGTCGCGAGATCGAGCTTGTTGAGGCAGACGATCGGCTTGAGCCCGCCGCTTTGCGCGGCGACGATCATCCGGTCCACCAGGCCCCATTTGACAGCCGGGCTGCGCAGGCTGACGACGATGAGCATCTGCTCGGCGTTTGCGACGATTGGATGCTGCTGAAGGCCCTTATAACTCTCGGAGCGCAGCAGGATCGTCTTGCGCGGCAGGACCTGCTCGATGACGGCTTCGCGCTGCGGCGCCGGCGGCGCTGCGGCATCCTCGGCGGGGGGTTTGCCGTCGCCGACGCCGGCGACGGCTTCGTGCTGGGAAGTGACGTCGCGGAAGCGGACCAGGTCGCCGACGACGATCGCGGTGTCGCTCAGCTTAGCCATGGTTTTTCGAACGACGCTGAGATAGGTCTTGCCCTGGTGCTCGACCTCGGTGAACAGTGAATAGACCTGCATCACCTGGCCGACCGGCAGCGCGTCGACATCGACATCGGACTGCTCTTCGGCGCGAAGCAGCGCGGTGCGCACCATTTTGTCCTGCTGCGCCGACTTGGAGCGGGCGGTGAAACGCTGATTGGCGTCGACGCGGTCCTCGTCCATGCCGCCGGACATGTAGCGGCTGGTGAGGTCCTTCTCGCGGGGTGCTCTGCGTCGATATCTCATTCAAATGTCTGTTCGCGCGGACGGAAATTGACCCCGCGCCCCCGCGCCACTAAGCTTCACTTTGATGCGGTCGGCTGATGAAGCCGAGGCCGCAGCCTTTCGATCGACAGCTCAGCCGCGCGGGAACAGGCTGCCTGCAGTAACGTAACATCGATAGCCCTGTTGATAAACGACGGAGACCGAGTGGCCGTTTCGCTTCCCTTATTTTCCGACGACGCGGAACGGACCGCGGTGCGCGCACGCGAGGGGGTGCTTCTCGATGAATATGAGAAGAAGGAGAAGTGCGGACTCTTCGGCGTGTGGGGCTCCAAGGAAGCGGCGAGTATCGTTTACCACGGGCTGTTCGCCCAGCAGCACCGGGGGCAGGAGTCGGCAGGGATCGCGGTTTCGGATGGGGTCACGCTCAATGGTCATGCGGGCATGGGGCTGGTCAGCCAGGTCTTTCCCCAGCGGATGCTTCGCGAGGAACTCGCGGGGCACGCCGCCATCGGCCATGTGCGGTACTCGACGACGGGCTCGAGCAAGTTGTGCAACGCCCAGCCGCTGCTGCGGCAGTACCTCATGGGTCCGGTCGCGGTCGCGCACAATGGCAACCTGATCAACGCGGCCCTGTTGCGGCAGCAGTACGAAGAGCACGGCCATATTTTCCAGAGCACGACCGACACGGAGATCATCGTCCACCTGCTGGCCAAGCCGACGCACGTGGAGAAGCACGACCCGCTCCCTCACGTGTTGAAGCATTTGCAGGGCGCGTTCAGCCTGTTATTCCTTTTTCCGAACCGCATCGAGGCCTGCCGCGATCCATGGGGGATCAGGCCACTGGTGCTGGGCAAGACGCAGGAGGGGAACTGGTGCGTGGCGAGCGAAACATGCGCGTTCGATGCGATCGACGCGGAGTATGTTCGCGAGATCGAGCCGGGGGAGATCCTCCGGATCGACGAGCATGGGATTCATTCGCGCTACTTCGACAAGCCGGCGCCGGAGCGGGCGCACTGCGTTTTCGAGCACGTGTATTTCGCCAATCCGGCGAGCAAGATCTTCGGCCAGAACGTGCACATGGTGCGCGAGGAGCTTGGCCGGCAGTTGGCGCGGGAAGCGCCGGTGGAAGCCGAGTTCGTGATGCCCATGCCCGACTCGGGCCGCAGCGCCGCGCTGGGATTTGCGAAGGAATCGAAGATCCCGTTCGAGGAGGGGATCGTTCCCAACCGATTTGTGGGCCGCACGTTCATCCTGCCGGGGCAGGCCCAGCGCGACCGCGCCGTGTCGATGAAGCTGAACATCATCCCGGACGTGATCGAGGGAAAGCGCATCGTGATCGTCGAGGATTCGGTGGTGCGCGGGACGACGACGCGCTCGAAAATGCGCGCGATCCGCAAGGCCGGCGCGATGGAGATTCACCTTCGCGTTTCGTGTCCGCCGATCCGTCATCCTTGCTTCTACGGGATCGACTTCCCCACGAGCGAAGAACTGATCGCCCACAACCGTACGGTGGACCAGATCCGGGATTTTCTTGAAGTGGACAGCCTCGCCTACCTCTCGCTGGATGGGATGCTGGGGTGCATGAAGCGCGGTCGCACCGAGTATTGCACGGCCTGCTGGAGCGGCCACTACAAGGTGCCGATCGACCAGCCGCAGAGCAAGTTCAGCTTCGAGCGCGACCAGCTCAAAATGTTTGAAACAACTTGATGAAGATCGTGCTTGCCAGGGCTTCGTCGCGGCTGGGGCGGCGCTGCGCTCTCGCCCGGCATTGGGTGGCTTGAAATTGTGTCACCAGCGCTTGAAGTGCTCGCGGACGCAGTGCCAGATCTTTGGGTCGTCGCCGTTGAGAACCCAGAAGGAGACGCCGGCGAGGTCCAGCGAGTCGACGGTGACGAGATGGCTCTTGGTGCTCTTGGCGTCGCTCAAGTAGAGCAGGTGGGGGTGGCCTTCACTGTCGGTGTAGCGGATGAGGTTCACGTCCCAGTAGTAGCACCAGCCGCGGCCGATGGGCGATTCTTTTTCGCGCTGTGCGATCCACTGGTAGTCATAGACCTGGGTGGAGCGGCTCGATTCGGTCATGTCCCAATCGACGGAGTAAGTCGGCAAGCCCATGACGATCTTGTGGCGGGGAATATGCGTGCACATGTAGGTCATGGTCTCGCGGCCCCAGGGGGCGATCGAAGTGGGGCCGGGGAAATCAGAGGGGGGCGAATACAGGTCGTAGGTCATGGGACGGAAGTGGTCCACCCACTGCGCCAGCACCGCGATGTCGGTAAAGCCAATGGTGTTTTCCCGCCGAGCCTCGGGCGAAAGCGAATAGACGCAGATGCTGAGCATCTTGCCCCGGGCGTGAAGCGCGGCGCCGAGGCGATGGATGAAATCGGTGTAGACGTAACGGCTGTGTCCGGGCCAGCCTTCGAAATCGATATCGACGCCATCGGTGCCGACGGCGTCGGACTCGGCGAGCATCCGCTCGACCCATTGGTCGGCCAGCTTCGGGTCGCGCTGCAGCAGCTCGCCGCAATCTTTCCAGCCGCCGCCATAGTCATTGAGGGTACAGACGCCGAGGTCGCGCAGCCGCTTGTTGAGCTGCTTGCGCGATTCGGGGGGCCACGGCTCGTGCTTGCCGCGCAGCCCGGAAGGCAGGCCGCACATGAAGATGGTCTGATCGAAGATGTCCTGGAACTCGGTGATCCGCTCGATCGCGTGCTCTTGTGCATCCTCAGTCATCCAGGCGGAGACGAGCCGGCGCGTCTTTGTGGGACGGAAGAGAATGTTGCCCTGGGGTGCAGTGGGCATGAGCTTTTGTAACCTTCGGGTCGATGTTCTCGTTCAAGAGAATGCTGGCCTTTGCGGACCGACGCTACGCGGGTCGCATGTGCTTGATCACCAGCGGTTGAAATGTTCGCGGACGCATTGCCAGATGGCGGGATCTTCCTCGCCCGTGAGCACCCAGAAGCAGACGCCGGCCAAGTCCTGGGAGTCGGCAGTGACGAGGTGGCTCCTGGTGCTCCTGGCGTCGCTGACGTAGAGCAGGTGCGGGTGGCCTTGCTCGTCGGTGTAACGGATGAGGTTCACGTCCCAGTAGTAGCACCAGCCGCGGCCGATGGGTGATTCCTTTTCGCGCTCTGCGATCCACTGATAGTCATAGACCTGGGTGGAGCGGCTCGATTCGATCATGTCCCAATCGACGGAGTAGGTCGGCAAGCCCATGACAATCTTGTGGCGCGGGATGTACTGGGACAGGTAGGCCATCGTTTCCCGGCCCCAGGGCGCCATCGATGTCGGGCCGACAAACTCTGACGGCGGGCAGTAGAGGTCGTAGACCATCGGGCGGAGAAAGTCGGCGTGTTGCGCGAGAGTTGCGAGGTCAGCGAAGCCGATGGTCGTCTCGCGCCGGGCCTCGGGCGAGAGGGCGCCGACGCAGATGCTGAGCATCTTGCCGCCGCGGTGCAGCTCCTCGGCGAGGCCTTTGTTGAACTCGGTGAAGGCGAAGCGGCAGTCGCGCGGCACGTCTTCGAAATCCATGTCGACGCCGTCGGCGCCGACCTCGTCGCACTCCTGGATCAGGCGCTTGATCCACATGTCGGATAGCTTCGGCGAGCGGAGGATCGCGGCGCTGCCGTCGTGCTGACCGCCGCCGCCGTAATCATTGAGGACGGAAATGCCGAGCTTGCGCAGGCGCTCGGCGATCACGCGGCGCTGCTCGATGGGCCAGTCGGTGGGGAGCGAGCCGTCGAGTTGCGGCTTGCCGCACATGAAGATGATGTGGTCGAACATGTCGCCGAATTGCTCGATCCGCTGCAGCGCGTCCTCGATGCCGGGACCGGGCACGGTCCAGGCGGATACGAGGCGGCGGGTTTTGGAGGGTCGGAAGAGCTGGTTAACGATCGGTTGGCTCATTCGGCAGATCCGCACGCCCCCTGAACCCGCCGCGACCTCGCGGCGGGGCGGTAGGATAGCGGCGGGTGTGAACGGGTGCCAGACGATCGCCGCCCGGCTCTATTTGAGAGCTCGGCGCGGGTGCAGCAGTTTTTAGACAGCGCTTTGTTTCCTGTCGCGGGCACGGTAACGCGTTCGTGCCCTCCGCCGGCGAGCGGCATTCGGACGTGCAGAAACGCCCTGCTCACCGTGGGGGCGCACAGTTGGCCAGAATTGGACCCGTCCCAGGACCCGTCCCGCTCGTTCTGTTCAGCCCGGAGGGCATCGACGAGATGTCCTTCACTCCATATTGCTCGGGCTTCAATGGGACCGGGCTTCATCAGCCCGGAGGGCGAAGGCGAGCGCGTACATGGAAGGTAATCCGCTGGCTTCAATGGGACCGGGCTTCATCAGCCCGGAGGGCGACAGGTGAACCTCCATACACAAAATCTCGTCAATGCTTCAATGGGACCGGGCTTCATCAGCCCGGAGGGCGCTGCCCGAATGCACGCTGGCGCGGAGGTCTCTTGCTTCAATGGGACCGGGCTTCATCAGCCCGGAGGGCATTCCGGGCTCGATCGGCTGCTGACTTTCCTCGCCGCTTCAATGGGACCGGGCTTCATCAGCCCGGAGGGCTAGCTGATGCCGCGTAAGCCCCGCCAGCCGTCAAGCTTCAATGGGACCGGGCTTCATCAGCCCGGAAGGCCTCGGCTCGGGATGCCGAAGGCGAGGAGGCTGACGATGCTTCAATGGGACCGGGCTTCATCAGCCCGGAAGGCCGACCTGAGCCCTGACCTGAGCCCCGACCTGATCCCGCTTCAATGGGACCGGGCTTCATCAGCCCGGAAGGCGGGTCGTACGGCGGATCGTCCGTCACCTCGAAAGCCCGCTTCAATGGGACCGGGCTTCATCAGCCCGGAAGGCCAGCCGCCCCCCGCTGAAGCTCAATCGCTCGGCGAGGCTTCAATGGGACCGGGCTTCATCAGCCCGGAAGGCGTGAAGCCATCGTTCCGAGGGCCACGCCAGCCCTCCAGGCTTCAATGGGACCGGGCTTCATCAGCCCGGAAGGCCGTTCTCAACCAAGAACGGCAGCAGCGCCGTGCGGGCTTCAATGGGACCGGGCTTCATCAGCCCGGAAGGCATGGGAGATGATGACGCCCCGGCCGTTGAACGTGTGCTTCAATGGGACCGGGCTTCATCAGCCCGGAAGGCGTGGAAGAAGCCGATGGCCCGCCCGACCCGGCAAGGCTTCAATGGGACCGGGCTTCATCAGCCCGGAAGGCGCGCGACGGCGACACGAAAACGAAGCGGGAAGAGGCTTCAATGGGACCGGGCTTCATCAGCCCGGAAGGCTTGGCGAGATTACCGACTTCAAGCATTTCTTCTCGCTTCAATGGGACCGGGCTTCATCAGCCCGGAAGGCGGGAGAGTTGTCCGTAGCGAAGAACTGAACCAACAAGCTTCAATGGGACCGGGCTTCATCAGCCCGGAAGGCCGGATCCCTTCCAGGCCATCCGCAACCGTCTATTGGGGCTTCAATGGGACCGGGCTTCATCAGCCCGGAAGGCCCAACTACACCGAGCCCGCAAGCGGCATCAAGATCGCGCTTCAATGGGACCGGGCTTCATCAGCCCGGAAGGCTTGGGGGGTTCTTACTCTTTCTCTAACTCTAACTAGCTTCAATGGGACCGGGCTTCATCAGCCCGGAAGGCCTCAGCACAGGCAGGTGCAGCGCGCACAGCTCCTCATAGCTTCAATGGGACCGGGCTTCATCAGCCCGGAAGGCGACGCCCCGGACAGCAAGGTTTGAGAGGGCATAAGGGATGATTGAAAGGGACGGGGCTTCAACAGCACGGTAGGCGGGGCGAGAAGGGGGTCGGTTTGGGGGGTGGGT
>JBBRCX010000050.1:0-33406 GCA_038204465.1 Tepidisphaerales bacterium
CGTTCACGTGCACCCCCCAGCCCCGAAGCCCAGTCGGAAACGCGATCAGTTAACCCCCCCCCCTCATATCAAACACCAAACCCAGCATCCCCCGCACAAGGTTCACATGCGCAAAAAAGTCCATAATTTGGACCAGCCCGATCACGTGGTCGATGTCCCCGTCGCACAGCGGCAGTCGCGTGTAGGCGCTTTTCTGCACCACCCGCAGCACGTCGCCGATCGGCTGATCGAGCGTGAGGTAGTCCACCTCGGTCCGCGGCTTCATGATCTGACGGACCTTCAGGTCCCCGAAATCAAAGGCACTGGTGAGGATCATCTCCCGGCCCTTGGGGATCGTGCCGCCCGCGACCGCCTGCGTCACCAGCGCCCGAAGTTCCTGCTCGGTGTGCGGGACCGCTCCTTCAGCCCCCAGGTTGCTTTTCACGCCGGTCAGGCGCAGCACTCCGTTGGTCGCAACGTTCAGGAGCCATATCAGCGGGTAGAACAGGTAGGTGAAGAGAATGAGCGGCAAAGTCAGCAGTGGGAGCAGCCGGTCGCTGTAGCTGATCGCCCAGTTCTTCGGGGCCTGCTCGCCGATCACGATGTGCAACGACGTGCTGAATCCCAGGGCGATCGCAAACATCACCGCGCCGTGCCCAGGGTGGAACCCCAGCAGGTTCAGCACCGGAGAGAGCACGGCGACCACCGCCGGCTCGGTCACCGCGCCCAGTGCCAGGCTCGCGAGCGTCACGCCCAGCTGGCAGCTCGACAGGTACAGGTCGAGCCGGTCCTTCACCAGCAGCGCCAGCCGCGCGGTGAGGCTGTGCGGCGCGTTGACCTCCAGCCGCGACCGCCGCGCGCCGACGGCCGCAAACTCCACCGCCACGAAATATGCGTTCAAAGCGACCAGCCCGAGCGTCGCCAGGATCTTCCAGACAATATCCACGAAGCGCGTTGTACCGGAGCCCGCGCACCGTGACAACGAATTGTCGCCCGTCTCCCCGCGCGGCGAACCCTTCGCTCCCCAGTCATCGCTCTATTTCGCCCGCCAGGGCTCCCAGCACGCTCTGCACGATCTCCCGGTAAACTCTCTCACGCAACCGCGAAGCCCAGCCTCATCTGCTCGCCGCAGAGCGGCGGGGTGTTTCGTGTCCGAATCCACTCCGTCCGCTCGTACTGCTCCGCCAGCGTCAGTCGTGTGGCGATCCGCGCATCCTGGCTGAAGAACCGCCGAACCAACTGCGGGCAGTTGCACTGCCGGCTGCGATGTAGCAGCACGATGTGTTGCGGAAGATGCCGCCCGCGCGTTTCGCAACGCCCCAGGATGCGCCGGATCGCGTCGAATGCCTGCTGGTTCGAAAGGTGCCCCCGGCCCCCCATGATCCGGTTCTTCAAAAACCAGGGCCGTCCGCTCTGCACCTGCATGTCCGGATCGTAGTTGCTCTCGATCGCGAGCACGTCCAAATCTTCGAAACACTCCAATAGCGTTGAGGGCACCGTCCCCAGGTCTGTCGCGTACCCAACCCGGCAGCCATGCCCTTCGATCACGAATCCATGCGAGCCCGTCCGATCATGCACCAGCCGCAACGGACGCATCCTCACCCCTGCGACGGGCTCGAAGGCGTCCCCGTCGAATGGGACCAGCATCGCCGCAAAGCGATCGCCCGCGTCCTCCCCGGCCACTTCTGCAAAGGCGCGCAGATGCGCAAGCCGGTCCGCGTGACAGTGGACCCGGATCCCCCGGCGCATGATGGTCTCGATCCAGTTGATGTTGAAGTGGTCGCGGTCCAGGTGGGTAAGGCAGATCGCCGAAATCTCCGCGACGCGCACTCCCGTTCCCATCATCCGCCGCGCGGTCGTGCGCGGGCCGAGCCCGGCAGCACCAGGCCTTCCGGCGTCCGCAGCAGCGTGCTGTTGCCGGCCGAACCACTCGCCAAAACGCAGATTTCAATCGACATCCTTGTCGCACCTATGATTGAAGATGAAACGGCAACCGCTCGCGCGAGGTTCGGGCATCATTCCTGAACCACGGCCACGGCTTCATACCTGAACCGTCTCGCGAATCGCTCCCGCCCCCAGCCCGAGGTAATCCAGCACTTCCTGCGGCTCCCGACCGCTCTTGGGAATCTGGTGCACGAACAGGCTTTTCAATTTCAGGTCGGCTCCGCCCTCGGCGATCCCCTTCGCGATCTCCGCATCCAGGCCGCCCGTGTAATTGTCCTCGACCGTCACGATCGTCCCGCCGCTGCGCTCCGCGATCTTCAGCACTTCCTCGGTCTTCAACGGCATCGAGTAGGCATCGATCACCGTCGCCTTCTTCCCGCCCTTGGCCAGCTCATCCGCAACCCGCAGACATTCATGCACCATGTACCCGGCCGAGACGAAGCAGACGTCTTTGCCCTCGCGCAACACCTTGAAGCCGCCGGCCTCAAACGTCTCGTCGTGCTTGTAAAGCACCTTCGTCTCCGCCCGAAGCGTGCGCTGGTAGCAGCAGCCCTCGACGTTCGCCATCAGCTCCGTGATCCGATAGCAGCTCACCGCGTCAGAAGGGAAAAAGTAGCGAACCGCCGGCTGGCCATTGAAGTTCCTCACGTGGCAGAACGAGCGGAAAAACGCCGCGTCCGGCAGCGACATCTGGCTCGGTCCGTCCGCCGCCAGCGTCACCCCCGCGTGCGAGCCGGTGATCTTCAGGTTCGCGCCGCTGATGATCGCCATCTCCACCTGGTCATACGCCCGCTCGACAAACTTCGCGAAGGTCGAGCAGAACGGGATCTTCCCGCCCGCCGACGCTCCGGCGGCCACGCTGATCATGTTCTGCTCCGCGATGCGGCACTCGAGAAACTGACCGGGCAGTTTCTTGGCGAACCACTCCGCGTGCGTGCTGTTCTTCACGTCAGCATCCAGTCCCACCACGCGCTTGTCCGCTTCGCCCAGCGCCAAGAGGGCGACGCCATACGCCTTCCGCGGGGCAAAACCCTTGCCCGCGTTGATGTCCTTCAGGAAACCCATCTTCTCCATCGCCTCGTCGAACGACGCGATCTTGATCGGCTTGTTCTCACGGGGCGGCGCCTTGGCAGTGATTGCGCCGATCTTCAGTTCGCCATTGGACGATCCCGAAATGCCCAGGTCCCTGGCGGTCTGGTCTAGCTCGCCCATGACCGCCTGCATTTTCTCCTTCTTCACCGGCGTGCCGTGATGGCCCATCCCCTGTTCGCTCGCCGCGCCCCATCCCTTGATGGTCTTCGCCACCACCGCCATCGGCTTGGCCCCGTTTTGCACCATCTTCAGCTCGTCAAACGCTCGCTTGATCTGGGCCGGACTGTGCCCGTCGATCTCCACCACCACATATCCGAACGCCTCGAGCTTGCGCCCCAGCGTCTCGTGCGACTGCTGCGCGGACACATAATCGCTCTGCGCCAGTTGGTTGCAGTTGAAGATCGGGATGACGTTGGTGAGGCCGTGGTCGACGATGAAATCCAGCGCCTCCCAGATCTGCCCCTCGCGCGATTCGCCGTCGCCAATCAGCACGTAGACGTTGCGATCCACTCGATCCATCTTCGCCGCCGCCGCAATCCCCGCGGCCACCGAAACGCCCTGGCCGAGCGAGCCGGTGGCGGCGTCGGAGAAAGGAAAGCCCAGCTGCGGATGGGGGTGGCCGTCGATCGGCGAATCGATCGCCCGCAGTTTCAATGCGTCCTCGCGCGTCATCGGGCGCGCTTCGGCCTTGTTTCTCCCGAGCATGCCCCCCAGGTCCGCATACGCCGCGTAAATGATCGGCACCGCGTGTCCCTCGGACAGCACCAGCCGGTCCGATGCCGGGTTCCACGGGTCCTTCGGGTCCCATCGCATCTGGTGATACATCAGCACCGTCACCAGGTGCGTCAGCGACATCGCGGTCGACGGGTGCCCGCTCCCCGCGGCGGTGGTCATCTCGATCGACAGCCTGGCAATTTCAATCGCCTTGCGATGGACGGCCAGTTCAAAGCTCATGACGGCTCCGGTAGGGGGGTGCTGCCCGATTCGATCTGAAAGAACGGCGCCGCGCCAGCCCCACACCCCGCACCGCTGCCGGGCCAACGCAGCGCGGCAGAATAACCAAGGCGCAGCAGGTTGGCAATTTCAAGCAACGCTGCCGCGGCCCGCGCCGGTCACCGGCGCTTCGCGCCGCCTACCCGTCCTCCGGCGCCTTCTCCCCCGGCGGGATCTCCGGCTCGGGCTCCTGCTCCACCAGGTCCTGCGCCAGCCGCCCCAGAAAGAACTGAAGCTGCTCGGTCGCCACCGCCGCCGGCAGCGCGTCGCGCAGGTCATACTGGTGCGAGTGATCTTCCGCCGAGTCGTCCCCGCGCTTCTCGCCCTCGGTGATGATGTGGTGCTCGAAGGTGATGCAGTCCTCGTGGCTCTGCATGATCACCAGTTCGCCCCATCGCCATGCGAGGTGGATGCGCAGCGACAACTGGTTCCCCCACGTCGAAACGCGATGCATGATCCCGTTCTTCTTCATCACCCCAACAAGGTCATCCACCGCCGGCAGTACCGCGTTATTCAGGAATTCCACGTAGTTTCGGTTGTATTCCTGCTGCCGGGCCATCGCCTCGCGCTCGGCGCTCAGTTTTTCCGGCGGAACGTCTTTGAAGGGATGAATGCGTCCAAGCCACCACTTGGAGAACGACTTGTCCATGCGATGAGCGTAAGAATCCGCCGCGCAAAAGTAAAAGAAGCAGCCACCGCGCCGCTCGAGCAGCCCATGGTCTTCCTGCCTCGTCCCCGCGATACCGTCACCTTCGATTTTTACGCATTGCCAACCCGCGCCGCCTCCTGAAGAATCGCCGCCGGCGGATCGTTTCCCCCCATTCGTCCGCCCAGGAGGCCTGATGGCGCTCGATGCGCTGATCTTCGATCTCGACGGAACGCTCATCGACACCAACGCGATGCACGTCGAGGCCTGGTGCCGTGCCTTCGAACGGCATGGCTACCGCATCGGCGCCGATCGCGTCTTCTTCGAGATCGGTAAGGGCGGCGACAAGGTCGTCCCCGCGCTGCTCGGCGAGGAACTCGACCGGAAAGATGGAGATGCGCTGCGAAAGGCCCAGCCGGAAGAGTTCGCCGCCATCTCCAAGCAGAACACCATCAAAGTCTTCCCCGGCGTTCGCGATCTCTTCGCCGCCCTGCATCAGCGTGGGTTGAAGACGGTCCTGGCCACCTCCAGCAACGCCAAACAGCTCAAAGCTTCCGAAGAAGCATCCGGGCTCAAGGTGAAGGACCTGGTCGACTATCTCGTCACCGTCGACGATGCCGGCCAGAGCAAGCCTTCGCCCGACCTCGTCGCCGCTTCGGTGAAGAAACTCGGCATGACGCCCGCCCAGTGCGCCATGGTCGGCGATACCCCCTACGACGCCGAAGCCGCCAAGCGCGCGGGCGTCATCCTCATCGGCCTTACTTGCGGGGGCCACCCCATCGATCGGCTCCGCGCCGCCGGCGCCCGGCTGACCTATAAAGATCCCGCCGACCTGCTCGATCATCTCGATGAAGCGCTGCACGGCGTTTCACCCGGAAGTGCCCATCTCACCCAGAAAGTGCTCGAAGGTCTCATGCGCGAGGCGCTGTCCGCCGCGAAGGAAGGCATGGCCGCCGGCGAAGTTCCGATTGGCTGCGCCCTGTCGCGCGGCGATGGCATCGTCATCGCCCACGGCTACAACGAGTTGAATCGTTCGAAGAACAAGACCGCGCACGCGGAGATCGTCACCTTCGCCCGCTGCGCCGGTAAGGTCCCTGTCGAGGCGCGCGACCTCATTCTGGTTTCAACCCTGGAGCCCTGCGTCATGTGCGTTGGCGCATCGATGGAAGCGTCGGTCGACACCATCGTCTTCGGACTGAAAGCGCCCGCCGACAGCGGCGCCACCCGCGTCTCACCTCCGCAAAGCCCCGAGAGCCAGATGCCGCGCATCGTCCCCGACGTGATGGCCGACGAGAGCCGCGCGCTCTTCAAGCAATGGCTCGACAAGCCCGGCAACCACCCCCAGCAAATCCAGTTCGTCAAACAGCTTCTCGCACTCACGAAGGACTGATTCGGCGCGAAGACAATCTCTTTCATCCCTGTTCATCGTGCCCATCGGTGGCTGGACGCACGGATCATCAGCACACTTCCTGTATGCTTCAACGCACGAACCATCGGCAATTCAGCCGGGTTTCGCGGTCGCGAAACTTCCGCGTGTATGGGTCCAGAGCGCGCACAACCGCGCAGCCATCTGTCTGCAAATACACCCAGGCCACGTCCCAGCCGCGCGAGCGATACGTCATAGGAATAGCCGGGGTGACACGCACCAGCGGATGACTCAGTGCTTCATAGCGGCCCAGTGCCGTATGTACCCAACCAGAACCCAGCAGCGTGAAAAACTCGTGTGGAATCGAATCAGCCGGGCCGGCGAGGTCGGCGCACAATCCCGCGATGCCGGCTTTGAACTCTCGACCGTCGCGATGCGCCTGATGAAACGCTTCCCATGAGCCGGACGTCACTCGCCCCGTTGTGTCGTGGGCGAGGATGGAAGACCAGTCTTCTTTGACGAAGAAACGGTAGACCTCGAAGTCGTAGATGAAGTTTCGGCTGGGCCCCGGCGTGCCCGCGTCGTTCTCCTCGGCCTGTCTCATCTTCGGCATGCGCGTTGGGGGTGGCACGATGCGCGAGACGCCTGGCTGCGCCGTCGGAGTAGCATCGTCGAGCATCAGATTGGCGACGCTCTGCCGGCCGTCCATTCCGTACATGAAGAACGACGTGCGCGGCGGTGCGTCGCGGTTGAATCCATGGCACGGAAGGATCGGCTGGCGAAGCGTGGTGATCCCGGCGGCGTAACGGTCATCCATGAGCATCGTCTCGCGCATATCGATGATCTCCTGCACAAGACCGTTGTTTCGCGGATCGGGATCGGCAAGACCAGGCGCAACGTGCTCCTCGTATCTCCACTCGGTATAAATGCGCAGGTCGGCGCCGTTGCGTACCGCGGCGCAGAGGGCGGAGTAACTGCCCGACGCAATGGAGCGATCGGGACGAAGCTCGAGAACGCATTTCCACTCGAAGCCGGCCATCAGTTCGTTAGTGACAACGGTTTCCGGAGCGAACGTGTCATGACTTCATGTCGGCGAATCATGCTTATTCGCTGCGCCGCGTCGAGCCGTCCTGCTCGTCTTCCTTCACCCACACCGTCTTGATGTTCACGAACTCCCGGATGCCCGCCTCGGACAGCTCGCGCCCATACCCGCTGTGCTTGATCCCGCCGAACGGCAGCCGCGGGTCGGACTTTACCTGCCCGTTGATGAAAACATTTCCCGCTTCAATCTCGCTTGCCATGCGCTCGCCCCGCGATACGTCCCGCGTCCAGATGCTCGCGCCCAGCCCGAAACGCGATAGGTTCGCCAACCGGACGGCGTCCTCGTCGTCGCGTGCGCGAGCGATTGCCGCAACCGGGCCGAATGTTTCCTCATCAAACGCCGCCATCCCCGGCTGAACCTGCGAGAGCACCGTCGGGGCATAGAAGTAGCCTTTGCGAGGCAATCGATGACCGCCCGTCATGAGTGTGGCGCCCGCGTCGATTGACCGCCGCACCTGCCCCGCAAGGTTCTCCAGCAGATCCAGACGCGCCATGGGACCGATCTCCGTTGCGCGGTCCGCGGGGTCTCCTACTCGAAGGGTAGCCATCCGCTCCGCCATCGCTTTCTCGAACCGCTGTGCGATTGGCTCCAGCACGATGAAGCGCTTGGCCGCGATGCAGCTTTGCCCGCTGTTGATCGTGCGCGCCGAAACCGCCGCTGAAGCGGTCCGATTCACGTCGGCGTCTTCGAGCACGATGAAAGGATCCGAACCCCCAAGTTCCAGCACCGTTTTTTTGATCTCGCGTCCCGCTGCCGATGCCACCGCCGAGCCGGCGCGCTCGCTCCCGGTAAGCGTTACCGCCGCCACTGCCGGGTGGCGGATGATCCCGTCGACGGCCGGCGTATCCACCAGCAGCGTTGTAAACACGCCCACTGGGAAACCCGCCTCATGGAACAATTGCTCGATTGCCAGGGCGCAGCCGCAGACGTTGGGCGCGTGCTTGAGCAGTCCCACGTTGCCCGCCATCAGCGAGGGCGCGGCGAAGCGCATCGCCTGCCAGAAGGGGAAGTTCCACGGCATGATCGTCAGCACCGCCCCCAGCGGCTCGTACCGAATATAGCTGCGGGTGGCATCGGAGCCGACGCTCTGGGTCTGAAGCAACTTCGCCGCGTTGTCCGCAAACCAGGCACACGCCGCAGCGCACTTTTCAACCTCCGCCTCCGCCCCCTCGATCGGCTTGCCCATCTCCAGGGTCATCAGTTGCGACAACTCCTCCCCCCGGCTCCGCAGCGCCGCCGCAAGCCGGTGCATCATCGTGCCGCGCTGTGCGAACGTGACGTGCCGCCACTCTTGGAACGCAGCGGCCGCATTCGAGAGGCGTCGATCGATTTCGTCCGCACTCTGCTCGGGATACTCGCGGATCAATGCCTCGGTGGCGGGATTGATGGACTTCAGCGATGCCATCACCCGCATTCTATACCGGCGCCCATTACGCGGGATTCGCAGAAACAAAGGGACGCCCCGGATAGGAAGGGTCATCCGGGGCGTCATCAGTACAAAATCCGTTTCCGCAGAGGCTGGCGCGCTCAGTCTTCATCCGGCGGGGCGGGGCGGTCGTCCGGCTGGGGCCCGTCAGATCCGTGTGTTCGCTCCATGTGCGGCCCGTCGCCGAAGGGAAGCACCGCGGGCGGCGGGCGCAGCCGCTCGACCTTGTCGCGCAGCTCTTTGGGCAGTTTCTGCCGGTCCTCTTCCCTATCCACGGGACCGTCGAACAAGGACTTGCCGTCCTTGTCGTTCGCCTGCAGGTAAGTTTTGCCATCGCGGTTCGTGAACTTCATGATCGTTTTGCCATCGTCCCAGGTAACCGACCCGGGGCCGGGGGGCACCAGCAGAGGCGGCCCGCCAGGGGGCGGCAGGAGGCGCATGTGGGGGGGCGGAGGCATGCGCCCGGGGGCACGCATGAACATCCGGGGTCGCGCTTCATCGAGCGCAGCCAGCTCGTGCTCCCCAAGCTTCACGGTCACGCTCTGCGCCTGACCCTCATGAAGCGCGCTGAGTTTCAGCTCCTCTCCCGGCTTTCGAAGGCGCACCAGCACCGCGAATTGCTGTGGATCGATGAGCAGTTGATCGTCGAGCTTTTGCAGGACGTCGTCCCGCTTCAGCCCGGCCGACTCGGCGGGGCCTCCAGGCACTACAGAATCCACCACCAGACCCACGCCCTCCGGCAGCTTCAGCTGCCGGCGCAATGCACGCGCCGCCGGAGACACGACCACCCCCAGGTACGCGCCCTTTTCCGTCTTCACCTCGCCGGAAACTTCCGACTGAGGCACCGGAAGCCGCGGCTCGGCCCCGTGGGCCGCCGTTGCGGCGATCGCCGATCCGAGAAGAAATAATCCTGTCTTCATGATGACTCGCATACGTCCTCCTGTTCGCGTGCAACCTCGGGGTCGATCCCTTTTTTCAAAAGCTCTGACGCTCGATGAACGTCACGTCCCCGGTATCAGCCGCGTTCCCCAGCACCGAATAAGCGACCGCCAGGGCAATGCGTTCGTGCCGGCGGATCAAGTGCGCAAACGCGCTCTCATCCCGACGCCGGGACCGCTCCACGAGCTCGCTCAGCCCTTCATCCAAACTTCGCTCCAAGTGCACCTCTGCAATCCTAGACGTGCCGCCGCGCCGGTTCCTAACACACTCAAGAACAGAATTAGCCGCGGATGGACACCAGGCAGGGCTGTGAGCGCATTTCGATTCCTCCGGCGGTTCGATTAGATTCCTCGCCCCATGGGACGGAGAAAGCTCGGACTATTCGCGATGCTTGGGCCGGGGCTGCTCGTGGCCGCCACCGGTGTCGGGGTGGGAGACATCGCCGGCGCCGGCTTTGCCGGGTCGCGGCTTGGCTACGCGATCCTCTGGGCGGCTGTCCTCGGTTCGTTTATCAAGTTTGTCGTTAACGAGGGGCTGACCCGCTGGCAATTGGCGACCGGGCAGACCCTGCTCGAAGGGGCGGTCCTTCGCTTCGGGCGCCCGGTTCAGTGGTTCTTCCTGGCCTACCTGCTGGTCTGGTCGTTCGGCGTCGGGTCAGCGCTCATCAGCGCCTGCGGGATTGCGGGTCATGCGCTCCTTCCGATCTTCCGGGACGCGCAAAGGGGGAAGGTGGTGTGGGGCATCGCCCACAGCGCGGTGGCGGTCGTGCTCATCCTGCGCGGCGGATTCAAGCGGTTCGAGCAGGCGATGACCGTTACGCTCGTCGTCACCTTCGTCTCGGTGATCGCGACCGCCGTCCTCAGCAGGCCCGACTGGTCCGCTGTGGCGAAGGGATTGCTCATCTGGCGCATTCCAACCGAGAAGGCGAGAGATGCCGCACAGTGGACGCTCGTGGTAATGGGCGGCGTGGGTGGTACATTGACCATGCTCTGCTACGGATATTGGATCCGCGAGCAGGGCCGCGTCGGGCCGGAGTTTCTCCGCACCTGTCGCATCGACCTGTCTGTCTCCTACGCGGTCACCGCACTCTTCGGCGTGTCGATGGTGATCATCGGGGCAGGTCTCGATCTCACCGAAGGCAAGGGCACCGGTCTGATCCTCAAGCTCGCCGACCGGCTCGGCGAAGTGCTTGGCCGCCCGGTCCGCTGGGCATTTCTGATCGGTGCGTGGGCGGCGATCTTCGACAGCCTGCTTGGCGTGTGGCAGTCCGTGCCGTATTTGTTCTGCGACTTCTGGAACCTCTGCAAACGCTACGGCTCGGCAGCGAACCAAACCGCATCTGACGCCCCGATCTCCGCCGCGGTGAACACGCGCTCCCCCATTTATCGCGCGTATCTTCTGGCCCTGGCGAGCGTGCCCATGATCGGCCTGTGGCTCAGCTTCGTCTATGTGCAAAAGAGCTATTCGCTTCTCGGCGCCGTGGTCATGCCGCTGCTGGCGCTTGCCCTGCTCATCCTGAACGGCCGCAGCGCATGGGTGGGCAGGCAATATCGCAACCGACCGCTCACCGTCGCGGTGCTCGTCGCCATTCTGCTGTTCTTCGTCTACGCAGCGTATGTGACCATCCGTACCGGCGTTGAAGTGGTTGCGTAACCAAGGCGGCACGCGACCCCGGCCGGCTGAGCAGAGCGCTCTTCTGCACACATGGGCTAGCCCATGCCACTCCCATGCCACAGCTTGACGCCATCTAAGCGGGACGGATACTCCGGCGGCTCATGCTGAAGCGCACGCCGTTCTACGATTTTCACATTGCCGCGGGCGCCCGCATGGTCGGTTTTGCGGGCTGGGAGATGCCCATCGTCTACCGCGGAATCGTCGAAGAGCACGAGCAGACGCGCGGCAGCGGGTCCATCTTCGACGTCTCCCACATGGGCCGGCTCTTTTTCTCCGGCAGGGATGCCGTCGCATTCCTCAATCTCGTGCTCACGCGCAACGTCGCGCAGCAGAAGGTCGGCCAGAGCCGCTACAGCCTCGTCTGTAATGATGCCGGCGGCGTGCTCGACGACGTGATCGTCAGCCGCGACCAGAAGAACTGGATCCTCGTCTGCAATTCCAGCAATCGCGAGAAACTCGTCAAACACTTCGGCGAGGTGCGGCGCAATAGCGAATTCGACTTCGACATGGCGGACCAGACCGAGGCGACCGCCATGGTCGCACTTCAGGGCCCGAAGGTGATCGAGAAGCTGTCCGATGTCCTTCCGGTCGACATCGCATCGTTAAAGCGATACGAATTCATGACGGGCGACCTGATGCTGACGAAGTTCACCGTCTTCCGCAGCGGCTACACCGGAGAGGATGGCGTTGAGATCATCCTGCCGGCCAAGGCCGCGTCGATGGCGATGAAGATGCTCGCCGACAAGACCGACCGCCCCGGCGCGACGCTGCGGCCCGCAGGCCTTGGGGCCCGCGAAACGCTCCGCCTCGAGGCGGGCATGCCGCTCTACGGTCACGAGCTGACCGAAGCGATCGACCCGCTTGCCGCCGGCCTGGGGTGGGCGGTCGATCTCGATAAGGAATTCATCGGCGCGAGCGCGTTGCGGAAGATCGCTTCGCAGCCTCTCTCGCGCAAGCTGGTCGGACTCGAGCTGGAAGGCAAACGTATCGCCCGCCAAGGCACCCTCGTGAAGAGTGCGCAGGCTTCGGTGGGTGAGGTCACCAGCGGCACGCTCAGCCCCACCCTCGGCCGCAGCATCGCCATGGCCTACGTCGCCGCTTCCGATGCCGCGGAAGGCGCATCGCTCGGTGTCGAACTTAAGGGCGTCGTCAACCCAGCGAAGGTCGTCAAGCTCCCGTTCTACAAGCGCCCGAAGTGATTCCAACAGCAGGAACACGCATGCCCGCACCGACAGACCGCCGATATCTTCAGACCCACGAATGGCACCGCCTCGAAGACGACACCGTCACCATCGGCATCTCTCAGTTCGCCGCCGACGAGCTCACCGACATCACCTTCGTCGACCTTCCAAAGGTCGGCGCAGTGATCGAGGCAAACTCGCGCTTTGGCGAGATCGAGTCGGTCAAAGCCACCAGCGACCTGTACAGCGGCGTGAGCGGCACGGTGATCGCCATCAATTCCGATCTGACTGACAATCCCGGCCAGATCAATCGCGACCCCTACAACGCTGGATGGATGATCAAGCTGAAGGTGACGAATGCGGATGAGATGAATAGACTTCTTTCAAGCGATGAATATCTGAAGAAGACGGGGCATTAGGTCCGTTCAGAGGTTTCGCAACGACGAGAGCGCACGTCTGCTCAACGAGCGAACGGCGGCATGGACTACGTGCAGATCACCCCACGGCAGCGAGAGGAGATGCTCAAGGCCGTCGGCGCGCGCAGCATGGCCGACCTGCTCGAGCAGATCCCGGACGAGCTGCGCCTCGATCAGCCGCTCAACCTCCCGCCTGCGCTGGATGAGATGGGCCTCCGGCGCCACCTCTCAGATCTCTCCGCTCGGAACGAGCCGATCGATAGCAAGATCTGCTTCCTCGGCGCCGGCGCGTACGACCACTTCATTCCCGCGGTCGTCGACGCGCTGGCGATGAGAGGTGAGTTCGTCACCGCCTACACGCCCTATCAGGCCGAGGCATCGCAGGGCTCGCTCCAGGCTTTCTTCGAATTTCAGACAATGGTCTGCCAGCTCACCTCGATGGAGGTGGCCAACGCATCGCTCTACGAAGGCGCCACCGCGATGGCCGAGGCGGCGCTGATGGCGCTGAATGTCACCGGCAAGCGCGAGATCATCGTCAGCCAGGGTGTCCATCCGCATTACCGCCAGGTGCTCAAGACTTACCTCGCCGATTTGCCCGCCATCTATACCGAGATCCCGCTCAAGAACGGCGTCATCGACACGCAGGCGCTGGAGAGCGACCTGGAGGAAGACACCGCCGCCATCATCTGCCAATCGCCCAACTTCCTCGGTCACATCGAGCGGGTGGAGACCGTCACCAAGTTCGCCCATGCCAACCAGAGCCTGATGATCCAGGCGTTCAACCCGATCAGCCTGGGCCTGCTCAAGCACCCCGGGGAGATGAACGTCGACGTCGCCGTCGCCGAAGGGCAGCCTCTCGGCATCCCGCTGCAGTTCGGCGGGCCGTACCTCGGACTCTTCGCGACCCGAGCGCAGTTCACCCGCAAGATGCCGGGCCGCCTCGTGGGCCAGACCACCGACGCGGAGGGAAAGCGAGCGTTCTGCCTGACGCTGCAGACGCGCGAGCAGCACATCCGCCGCGAGAAGGCCACCAGCAACGTCTGCACCAACCAGGGCCTGCTGGCCCTGCGCGCCAGCGTCTACCTTGCCGCCATGGGCCCCGCAGGTCTGCGGCAGACCGCGCAGCTCTGCTTCGACAAGACGAGCTACCTGGTCGATCGCCTCGCCGCCGCCGCGGTACGGCGCGCCTTCGAGCAGCCTTTTTTCAATGAGATCGTGGTGCGCTTGAACCGTCCGGTGGACCAGGTGCTGCGCGAGGCGAATGCGACCGGCATGCTCGCGGGTTATGCAATCGGCCAGGACTATCCCGAATTGTCCGACTGCCTGTTGATCGCGGTCACTGAGAAGCGCACCAAAGCCGAGATCGATCGCCTCGTCGATCTTCTCGCGGGCAAGGAGCCCGCGGGTCAGGGAGCCGGGCACGATGCAGACCGCTTCATCGCGAACGCAGCGCGCGAGTAGACCGGGAGGCCTTCATGACGACAACCGCTGCCGCGGGGGAAAAACTGCTGTTCGAGATCTCCACTCCGGGCGCTCGCGCGGTGGATTTGCCGGCCTCCGATGTGCCGCACGCTGAGCTGGACTCGGCGTTAGCATCGTTCACCGAAACCGGCCTCCCTGAGCTCGGGCAGCTCGATCTCGTCCGGCACTACACGCACCTGACGCACCGCAACTTCTCCGTCGACGCCAACTTCTATCCGCTCGGGTCGTGCACCATGAAGTACAACCCGAAGGTGAACGAGTGGGCGGCTGCCCTTGATGGCTTCGCCAACCTGCACCCGATGCAACCGGAGCAGGATACGCAGGGGGCGCTGGCGCTGCTGTATCACCTTCGGCTCATGCTCCAGGAAATCGCCGGTCTCGATGAAGTATCGCTGCAGCCCTGCGCCGGCGCGCACGGGGAATGGACCGGGCTCAAGGTCATCCGCGCCTGGTTCAACGACCACGCCCAGCCAAAGCGCCGCATCGTTCTCGCCCCCGACACCGCGCACGGCACCAACCCCGCGAGCTGCGCGATGTGCGGCGCTGCCGTCGTCAACATCAGCAGCCGTGCCGACGGGCTGACCGACCTGGAGGATCTCAAGGCACACCTGAGCGATCAAGTGGCAGCGGTGATGGTGACCAATCCGAACACCATCGGAAAGTTTGACGCGCATATCGCCGAGATGGCGCAGCTCGTCCATGATGCTGGCGCCTTCCTCTATCTCGACGGCGCCAACATGAACGCGATCCTCGGTATCGCCAGGCCGGGCGATTTCGGCGTCGATGTGATGCACTACAACACGCATAAGACCTTCAGCACGCCGCACGGCTGCGGCGGGCCCGGCGCCGGGCCCATCGCCGTGAGGGCGCAGTTCGCGCCCTACCTTCCCGTGCCGCAGGTGATCAAGAGCGGTGACCACTACACATGGGACCACCATCGGCCGAAATCCATCGGCAAAGTGCGCAGCTTCTGGGGACAGTTCAACGTGCTGGTGCGCGCCTACGCCTACATCCGCGCCTGCGGGCCCGCCGGGCTGCGCAACGTCTCCGAGACCGCGATTCTTGCCGCCAACTACCTCGCGCAGCGAATCAAAGACGCCTACCCGCTTCCGTACGGGCCCGGCGAAGGCAAGCCGATGGCCGCCAACCCCTGTGCCCATGAGTTCATCGTCGTCCCGCACGGAATCATTGACCGCGGCGTCACGATCATGGACATCGCGAAAAGTCTCATCGACCGCGGCTTCCACCCGCCGACCGTTCACTGGCCCGTCCACGACTGCCTGATGATCGAGCCCACCGAGACCGAGAGCAAAGCGACCCTCGATGCCTTCGCCGATGCGCTGCTGGAGATCGCGGAGCAAAGCGAGAAAGACGTGACACCGCTGAAGGAAGCCCCCGCCGAAGCCCCGGTGCGACGGCTAGACGAAGTCGGCGCCGCCCGCAAGCCGGTCCTCACCTGGTCGGCCTCAGGCAGCTGACTCCAGCCGCGGCGCTTGCAACGCGCTGCCGATGAAGTGATACAGAAGGCCGCCGCCGCGAGCTATGCCAACTGCTGGGCAGCCTGCCCGATCGCTCCCGCCCGATCTCGATCATCAGCCATTCCGTCCAGGAGCAGCGCGACTACATCCTCGAGTCGCTGACGCTCGATCTCAACGGCTTCGAGCGGGTGCCGGCACTTTTCGTTCGTCCCCACCACGCGCCCGCGCGGACGCCCGTTCTCCTCTACAACCACGCCCATGGCGGCAACTACGTCCGCGGCAAGCGAGAATTGATCGAGCGGAAGATTGGCCGCCGATCGCTCACCTACGCGCAGGAACTCACCGCCCGCGGCTACGCCGCCTTGTGCATCGACCACTGGGCCTTTGGTGATCGCCGCGGTCGCAGTGAAGCGGACATCTTCAAGCAGATGCTGTGGGAAGGCCGGGTGATGTGGGGAATGATGGTCTACGACAGCATGCGCGCGCTCGACTACCTCGCTTCGCGCGCCGACATCGATCCGCAGCGCATCGCGACGCTCGGGCTCTCCATGGGCAGCACGATGGCTTGGTGGCTCGCCGCCCTCGACGAGCGCATCAAAGTCTGCATCGATCTGTGCTGCCTTACCGATTTCCACGCGCTGATCGAAGTCGGCGGACTCTCAGGCCACGGCATCTACTACTACGTTCCATCGCTCCTGAACCACTTCACCACCGCGCAGATCAACGCCCTGATCGCTCCGCGGCCGCATTTGTCTCTCGCCGGAAATCTCGATCCGCTGACGCCCCCCGCAGGGCTGGATCGCATCGACGCCGAGCTGCAGGCTGTCTATGCCGCGTCCGGTGCGCCGCAGGCGTGGAAACTGCTCCGCTGGAACATCGGTCACGAAGAGACGCCTCGGATGCGCGCCGAGGTGATGCAGTTTCTGGCGCACCACCTGTGAATTCACGCCGTAGAGTTTGGGCAAATGGACGAGGAAACGATACGGTAGGGGTCTAAATTTAGGATCAACCGACTTCAGAACGTCTAAAAACCTGCTTCCCAGGCCAAGAACCCTTGCGCACCCCATCCGATCCCCGTCCCCGCTCCATCCCCACCCCATCCGGCGGCCATCGACACTCCATTGCATCCCCATCAAGCTCCCACCGCGCAGCCACCGCGCCCCCGAAGCGCGTCCGCCCCACGCCCGACGCCCGACCACGCTCCGCCAAATCCTTCGCCACCCCGCCGCCGACATCATTCCAATTCCCACCCGCACACGGGTACAATTCTTCATAAAAATGACTCTGATCTAATGCGAACATACCCCGAACGCGAGCGCGGAATGACGCGCGACGCGAGCAAGGCGCGAACCGGCCGGGGTTTCGAGATGATGCGTCCGGCTGACTGTTGAAGATACAAGAGGCAGGTGCTGGAAGAACGCTCAGGCAGCACCGTGACCCCGCAGAACGTCCGGAGCCAGGTGTATCTCGATACGCTGGTCCAGCCGCAAGCGGAGGCTGATGAGAAGCAGATCAAGGAGGCTCGGCCGGTGGGAAGCGATGCATGGATCAAACGAACGGCGGGGATGTTGGGTTTGGATTACACGCCGCGTGCGCGCGGGCGGCCGGTAGGGCGGCGGAAGTTAGCTGAAAAGGAAGCGGAAAGACAATAATGGTTCGCGTCACCTTTAATTTCCCCCGTCACCTTTAATTTCCCCGTCACCTTTAATTTCCCCCGTTTTGGATTGAAACTCAGCGAGGCTGGACTCACCAACGTTTATAAGCCGATGCTTTTGTCAAAGGGTTTTACTGCCGCGGAAGTGGGCGCGATTGCGCTGCGTTGGGTACCCGCGGCTTTCGCGCCGTCGGCAACGCGCTGAACCGGAACCCGTACGCCCCGGCGGTCCCGTGCCACCGCGTCGTCGGCCATGACGGCGCGCTCACCGGGTACGCCGGCGGGCTCCCAAAGAAGCGGCAGATGCTTCGCGACGAGGGCATCCGGCTCGCGCACGACCGCGTCGACCTGAAAGATGCCGTGCGCTTCCGTTTCGCGCACTGACCAGTCTTCACGCGAGGTTTACAGCCAGGCGACCCGAGCCCACCGCCTTCAGACGCCGTTGGCTCGCTCACTCCTGCCAATCAAGGTCGGCCGGCAACACGACCGCCGCGCCGCGCCGCGACGACTCCCGCGCGACATCCAGAAGCGCCATCGTCGGCAAGACGCTTTCCATTCGGACCGCCGGCTCGCCTTCGCTGCGCGCGGCGGCGGCGAACTGCTCCCAGATCTGCGTTTCGCTCAGTCCTGTGTCGGGCTTCGTAAAAGGAGGCGCCTCTTCCCGCCCGGCGGCAGAGAAGCGCAGCTCGGCCCAGACCCGCGTGTCGAAATCCGGGCTGTGCGGGCTGGACGCGGAGCCCGATGTGCCGTCGATATGCCAGCGCGATTGTGGCCTCGTCGTCGTCGTGTTGATCTCGACCATGCCGACGGCTCCGGAATCGAAGTCGATCAACACGCGCGCGAAGTCATCGCAGTCCTTCGTCCAGACGTTGCCTCGGAGCTGCGCGAAGACGCGAATCGGCCGCGCCGGAAATAGGAGACGCCAGAGCTGGTCGATGAAATGGCTTCCCCAGTCATATAACCCTCCGCCGCCGAACGACGCTTCATTACGCCAGCCGGGCCGATACTCTTTCGCCGCTGGCCCCACGCAGCTGCTCCACTGCCCAAGCCGGCTCTCGACGTTGATCACCTCACCGAAGGCGCCCGACGCGACCGCGGCTTTCACGGTTAAATAATCGATGTCCCATCGCCGATTGTGGAACACGCTGAGAATCCTTCCCGCAGACTGCGCTCGCTCGACCAGCTGCCGGGATTGCGGCAGGTCCATCGCCATCGGCTTCTCGATCATGACGTGCTTGCCCGCCGACAGCGCAGCCGCAGCGTGATCGAAATGCATCGCGGTCGGTGTGGAGATCAGCACGCCATGAATTGTTTCGTCGCGCAGCAGCGGCGCCAGCTCGTCGTATGCCTTAAGGCCGCGCGCTCGCGCGATGCCTTGCCGCGCCGGCGTCGCGTCGACCACAGCGACGGGGGCCAGGCCCGCTCCCGCGGCGAGCCACCTCGCGTGTTCCGCCCCAATCCGTCCGAATCCAACGATGCCGACATTCATCACAGACATCGACAGCCGCCTCCTTGAAGCCGCCGATGTTACCGCGCGTGCGAGCGGTCACGTAGGCACTCCTCGGCCAGCAGCGAGCGAGTCGCCGCGTGCCGGTAAGCAAACAACCGCCGCAGCTTCCGGCGCACGAACAGCAGGTCCGCGAGCACTCCCAACGGGCCCCATGGCAGGCGGTAGCGGACTCGATCCGTGAGACGGGTGCTCTGCTCACCCACCGCGACGAAGACGTGATCATGCCGCCAGTAGGCGAACGGTCCCGACTCCTGCTCGTCCGCGAAGCGCGCCCTCCCCTCCGAGGGCGGCTCATGCTCGACGACTAAGGCAACCCATCGCAGTTGGCGGCCGAGTGGCCCCCTCGTGGCGAAAATGATGCGCGAGCCCACGTGGACGGGCAGGTCCGCCGACTCGATCGTCACCCGGTTTTCCACAGGCGATAGCGCCGGCAGCGCCCCAAGCACGTCTTCATGAAGCTCCCACACGCGCTGCAGCGGTGCGGCAATGTCGGTGTGAAACGCGAGCAATGGCATGCGCGCGATTCTAGCCCGATTGCGAGAACGGCCCGATCGAAATGCAGATCACGGAAAAAGGAAGGACGTCCGGAAGAATGAACCGCCGGACGTCCTCAGAGGAGCTAGGGATCGTTGCAGCCGGATGAATCCGACCCGATGGTCTTCAGCTCTGTCTCATCCGATTGGAGATGCCCGCCGATGAGGTTCGGATTTGTATGGCGTTTGCATCAGAGGGCCGCCGCACTGCACATTTTGCAGGCGCACGGCCGCCGGCAGCGGAACGCGGCGTCACCAACGGCAGCAGGGGGAAGTCGGACGGGAGGGTCAGCAGATCAACCGTACGCGCCCTTCGGATGGAAGCCGAGAACTCGCTTGCGGCGGTCGTCGGCCCGGTCCAGGACGTGTTTCGGAAGCTGATAGTTCACGAACGGGAAGAAGCGCTGCGAAATGAAGCGCTTGCCGTAGGCAAGCTGGTGAAGATAGCGGGTCCGGTTCGAGGTGTTGGGAGCGCCGCGATGCCAGCACTGGCCGTTGTGAAGATAGATGTCGCCCGCGCGCCCACAGATCGACTGGGGACCGCGCCCTTCGAAGCTTGGGTTCTTCAAGTCGTCCGGGCCGCGCCCGGAATAATGGCTGGCGGGAACGAATTGTGTCGGCCCGTACTCTTCGCTCTCCACGTCGCTCAGCAGCACCTGCACGGTCAGCAGGTAGATCGGAAGCTTCTGATTCGTCGCGATCCGGGATTCTCCTTCAGGCGGCTCCATGAACGGCGCATCATCGACGTGGAACGTGCCGATGTACTGCCCCGGGGCGTTTCGTATGGTGTTCTGCGCGATCAGATGGCAGTCCGGCCCGAGCAGGTTTTCCGCCAGCCCGATGATTGGCTCACGGGTCAACATGTCCTCGAACAGGGGATCGGTCTCAAACAAGCGGACGGCGATGAATGGACTATACAGGTTGTCCTTGTACTTCGGGTCGGTGAAGACCCTGTCGACCGCGGCGCGCAGGTCCCTGGTTTCCTGCTGCGACAGCACCTGCCGGATCAGGCGGTACCCATCGCGCAGGTAATCCGCCCTGATCGCGTCGATCTCTTCCGGGCTGAAAGGTTCTTTGCTTCCGGCGAATCGTTTGGGCGGCGTGGCAATCGCGGTCATAGTGCAAGCTCCTCAATGACTGGTCGCTTGAAGGTAATGCCGTGCCGCCGCGATTGCCATCGCCAACGCATCGTTGCAAACCGGGCATGAGGGGGCCAAAATCGATCTCCAAATGGCCACCTCGCGGCAGCGCTGGCTCAACCTTCGCGACCTGCAGCCCTCGCTGGAAATCGCCGGTTGTTGGCGCTTCGACCACGATCCGTGGATGCGCTACCGGATCCCGTCGCACCACCTGCTCCTCATGGTATCCGGCATAGTCCAAGCAAAAACTCCCACCGAGAGTTTCGCCGCCGGCGCGGGTGAGCTGATCTGCTTCCGCCCGACGGAGCTGAACGAGTACGGTACGAAGGGACCTACCCTGATGTACCAGGCGCAGGTGCAGTTCGCGCCGCCGCCGCGGCATCGCGATACGCCGTGGCTCGACGGCGTCGGACCGGTGCCGGTGCGCCTGGCGCTGGGCGACAGGTTCGACGAGGCCCGCGCGCTGTTCGAGATCTTCTGTATCGAGCTGGCTCAGAGCGGGGCGGCTCATGAGCTGCGCCTGCGGGCCGCGGTTTACGAATTGCTCGCGATCGTTGCCGGCATCGGCGCGGGTGGCCCGCGCCGCGTGCAGCGCATCGACCCGTGGCAGCGCGTGCGCCAGCAACTCGACTCGAGTCTCGACGCCAGCGTGCAGGTGCGCGAACTCGCCCGGCGGATGGGCCTGAGCACCGATCATTTCATCCGCCAGTTCAAACGCCGTTTCCGCCTGAGCCCCAAGGCCTATCACATGCAGGCGCGGCTCCGCGAGGCGGCCCGCCTCCTGCGCGGTACCGACAAGCCGGTGAAGTCGATCGCATATGGGCTCGGCTTCAACAGCCCCAAGACCTTCACCCGCGCCTTCAAGCGCCACCTGCAGGTGAAGCCAACCGACCTCCGTTCTTCGATGGACTTCTCCTTCCAGACCCTTGCCGCGCCGACCGAGGGGGGATTGTTCCGCATTAACGAACACGTCCTGCCGCCGCACGCCGGCCCCGATTACCTGCGCCGCTGGACCCTGCGCAAGCACGCGTAAGGGCCGCCCCCTGACGGTGCCGCTACAATTCGGTTCGCATGCAGACGAATCGAAGTTTGGTCGTTGAGCCGGTCGGTCTCGACGTCGATGCGCTTCCCAAGCCGCTCGACTGGCAACTGCTCTTTGGCAACGATTATCCCGTCGAGCTCGAGATCGGAATGGGGAAAGGGACCTTCCTTACCGAGCAGGCAAAGGCGCGGCCCCAGGTGAACTTCTTCGGCATCGAGTGGGCACGCTGGTTCTGGCGCTATGCCAGCGATCGGCTACGCAGAAACGGCTGCCTCAACGCCCGCACGGTGCGCGCCGAGGCCGCCTACTTCCTCACGGAGTTCATCACCGACTCGAGCTTGTCCGTTCTCCACATCTACTTCCCAGACCCGTGGCCCAAGAAGCGGCACCACCGCCGTCGCCTCATCCAGGAGCCTTTTCTGAAACAGGCCCACCGCGTGCTTATTCCCGGCGGGCGGCTGCAGATCGTCACCGATCACCTGGAATACTTCGAACAAATCGAGAGCGTGGTGAAAGCATCGCGTCTGCGCGTCATCGAATACAACCGGCCCGGGTCGGCGGCGGAGGGGGAATTCGTCGGCACCAATTTCGAGCGGAAGTATCGCCGCGAGGGGCGGCCTTTCTATGCGCTGGCGGCGGTGACGGAGGCGGAATAGACGATAGCGGACAGGCGGTGAACCAGAATCAACGCCGCACCAGACCAAACAGCTCGAGATGACCGCGTTCACCGCGTGCCGAAAGTGGTAGGGTGATCGTCGGTGCTGCTGGTGCACGTGAAGGAGCCGCCGAAAGCGACGGCGGCGCAGAGGATGACGAGGATGAGCGTCTAATCGGCCCGCCGGTGGGGTTGTAGAAGAAGCGGTTCACCACCGCCGCGCTTGACCCGCATGGTCAGATCTCCAGGAATTCGACAAGCATGCCCGCAGCGCGGGCGGAATCGTTCTCCGGCCGCACGATCAGCGCATTGGCGATCGCCAGCGTGTACACGTCAGCCGAGCCCTTCCACGCCAGCGGCTTCAGCGTGGATGCATTCAGCACCGCCGGTTGATAAAACTCGCGCGGGCCGTTCGCGGCCAATGCCGTTTCGATTGTAGCCGATCGAAGTCCCCCGGAGGCCTCGCCGCCCGCGAGGCGCCTCAGCAGCCGCGACGCGAGCCGCACCGTGCAGACGAACGCGCTGACCGGATTGCCGGGAAGACCAAAGACGTATGTCGTCCCCGAAGAGCTTGCCTCGCCGGCCCGTCTCTCGCCGAACACGAACGGCTTTCCCGGCTTGATGCGCAGCTTCGTCACCCGCAATTCGACCCCCAGCTCCAGCAGCACGCGCGGCACAAAATCGTACTCCCCCATGCTCATCCCGCCGGTGATGAACAGCGCGTCATGCGCCAGGCCGTTGCGGACCGCGGCGCGCAGCGTCTCCATCTCGTCGCGGGCTGTCCCAAGGTCGCTGACGACACATCCCATCCGATGCAAAAGCGCGCAGAGCATCAGATTGTTCGATTCGCGGATCTGCCCCGCCCCCGGCGTCGCCTCGATCGGGACCAACTCGTCCCCCGTCCCCAGCACCGCCACGCGCGGCGCCGCAAACACCTGCACCTCGGAAGCCCCGACGCTGACCGCCACCGCAAGCTGAGCGGGCCCGAGCGAGGCGCCGCGCCGCAGTACGACCTGTCCCGCCGGACAGTCACTGCCGCGTCGCGCGATAAAGCGCTGTGGTGCATCGGCGCGCAGGACCCGGATCGCGTCCTGTTCAGGTCCTCTCTCCACTTCCTCGATCGGGACCACGCCATCCGCGCCGCACGGCAGCGGCGCGCCGGTCATGATGGCCACCGCTTCTCCCGCTTCGACCGCCCGCTTGGGCCACTGCCCGGCCGCGATCTCATCCACAACCTTCAGCATCGCGGGGAGGAGTGACAGATCGGCAGCGCGAACCGCGTAACCGTCCATCAGGCTCTTGTCGAACGGCGGATAATCGCGGTCGGCCGCGATGTCCTGGGCCAGGCGCAGATTCTCTGCTTCGCGCAGGGATAGCTTGACCTGGCGCGGGGAAACTTGAATGCGGTCGATGAGGTCGATCGCTTCTTGAACGCTCAGCAGCCTGGAGACATCGAGTTCCGCCATCGATCGCACTAGCGGGTCTGTCCCGCCACGACCCACGAGTTGGGCGATTCCATCACCGGCTTCCAATCGGGCGCCATGGTGGCGTTTGCATCGCAGTATTCAACGAAGAACGCGCGGCGCGGCTTATCGGTGTGGTTGTACTTCGAGCGATGCAGCGTCTGGCCGGTGAAGGCCACCGCTTCGCCTGCCTTCAGCACCGCGGGAATCCCATCGCCCTCCACCTGCACCGTCATGTGCCAGGAATCCTCGTTCTTCTTTGCGTGCGGCAGCAGGCCTCTCTTGTGGCTGCGCGGCATGACCCAGACGCACCCGTTGCGCTCGTCCACGTCGTCGAGGGCGAACCAGAGCGTGATGCTCGTTGCCGGGCGCAATTCGAGGTAGCCGGCATCCTGATGCCAGGGGAACTCCGATCGATTCGAAGCCGCATCCGGGAGTTTCGTCACCATTTGGTTCCACCAGAGCGACAGGTCCGGGCCAACCAACTGCTTCACGGCTTCCAGGTGGGGGCCGCCCGTGATGAAGCGGCGGATCGGCGCCGACGCGTTGGCGAGTTGCGCGCGAAAGATGGTCAGCTCCTTGCCCGGGTCGCCGCGAAATCTGCCCTCCTCTGCCCGCAACTGTTCGAGCGTCGCGTCATTCAATACACGCCCGAGCATCACGTAACCCTCGCTCCGGTACTGCTCGATCTGCTGTGAACTCAGCACAAAAGCGCGCGTGGCATCTCGATGTGCGGGCGGCGCTGCGGTGGCGGTCATGGTTGAACTCCTGTCTCAAGCGGGACACCAATCGTATCTGCGGGCCGATGAAATGTACGACCCTATTCTCGTCACGATTCCCCACAGAGCAAACGATCGACGGCAAAGTGGCGGCGATTTGCCATCCGCCCCGCTCCGGCAGCATAATTGCGCTGCGCCGGCGCATCGGTCACGGGGCCCTATGGTAGTCTTCGACCAGAGTGAATTGGATGGAGTTCGGCTGCTCCGCCTTGCCGGCAGCCTGACTCAGGACGGCGTCGACGCCGTCGAAGAGCGCTTCACGGCGGCCACCGACAAATCAGCGCGGGCGGTGGTCGACCTCTCCGCCGTCGACCTGATCACCACGCCGGGCCTGACCCTGCTCCTGACCGCCTTCAGCCGCTTGCAGAAGTCCGGGGGCCGCCTCGTTCTTACCGGCGCTAAAGGCCTCGTGCAGGACCTGCTTCGTCGCTGCCGTCTCGACCAGGTTCTGACGATCGTGCCGAACCGCGACGAAGCGGTCCAAGCCGCCAAGTCCTAGTGTGCCGCCGCGCGTCGGGCCGCGGATCTTCACATGATTTCAATCATCGTCTGCAGCCGGGACGACGCGAAGTTTGCCGCGATGTCGCGCACCTTCGCGGAACGCCTCGCGCCGCAGCCTCTGGAATTTGTCCGCATCCCAGACGCCCGCTCACTGGCCGAAGGGTACAACCGGGGCGTCGAGCAGAGCCGCGGCGATCTGCTGCTCTTCTCCCATGACGACGTCGAGGTCATCTCTGCCGACTTCTCAATCAGGCTCCTGGATCACATGCGGCACTGCGACGTGCTGGGCGTAGCCGGAACCACCCGACTGCTCAATGCCCGCTGGTACGGTGCCGGCATTCCCCACATCTTCGGTCAGATCGCGCACCCCGCGACGGGCGCCCAAGGTTATGAAGTGGACCTCTACTGCGCGCCGCGGCGTCGGGTCGGAAACATCCAGGCTTTGGACGGGCTTCTCCTCGCCGCCAACCGCAACGTTCTGGACAAGGTGCGATTCGACGCAGACACCTTCGACGGCTTCCACGCCTACGACGTTGACTTCACCTTCAGCGCCTTCCGCGCGGGACTGAAGCTGGCGGTCGCCTGCGATATCAGCGTCATTCATTTGTCCGGCGGGCAGTTCGATGAGACGTGGGAGCATTATGCCGGCCGCTTTGCCGCCAAACATGCCTCCTATCTCCCGCGCATCGTCCCCAAGCCTTTTCGCTGGTCGAGCGTGCAAGCCCGGAATAAGGCTCATCTGCTCGAAGTCATGCAGCCGGCCTATTGGGATCAGGAGGGCTGACCCCTGCGTTTCCAGTGCGTTTTCCGTGGCCGCTCCCGGTTCACATTCGCCGCCAGCGCTCCTAAAATACATTCAATGGCAACGAAACCGGTCAAGCGGGCTTCTGAATTCGACGTCATCGAGCCGATCGGCAAGCGCGTGGTCGTCCGCAAGGATGACAACAAACGCGAAACCCGAAGCGGCATCGTGCTCCCCGACTCCCACGAGATCCCGGTGATTACCGGCCGCGTCATTGCGGTCAGCAAGGCGATCGAAAACGACGAGGACCAGACGATCTGCACCTACGACAAGGTCCTGTTCGATCCGCGCGAGGCGATCCCGGTCGAATTGGAGCACGACAACCGGCTGTTCGTGGTAGCGATTGACCGGGTGCTGGCGATTTTCCGCCGCTCCGGGCAGAAACAGCCGCGCCGCCCAGACGGGACGCGCCCGGAAGAGGCCGATACGGACGGGCTCGGCGAAGACGATGCGGGCGATCACGGTTAAAACCTCCTGATTGCAGAACCGCGGGCCGCCCAGCGGCGTACCGTCGGTAAGTAGTGTCTCTCGCGGGCTGGTAACCGCTTCTCCAGCAAAACGAAAGGATCCCCGGCGTTCGTCGGCAGGAAGAGTCCCTATGGCAAAGAAGATCGCACTGGTTGGTCATTGCGGCCCGGATAGCAGTTATCTTCGCATCGCCGTCTCCCGCGCCCACCGCGCGGCCACGATTGTCTCCGCCGATGACAGCCAGGAACTCAAGCGCGTCCTTGACGACGGCGTTGATCTGCTGCTCCTCAATCGCCAGCTCGATTACGGCTTCGATGACGACGAGGGTGTCGCGCTGATCCGCAAGCTCCGCGCGAAATACCCCGAGCTGAAGATGATGCTTGTGAGCAACTACCCCGACGCCCAGGCACAGGCCATTGCGGCCGGCGCGCTTCCCGGCTTCGGCAAGCGCGAAATCGGAACCCCCCGCGTCAGCGAGCTTCTCCAGCAAGCGCTCGCGGCGGATCAACCCGCATCCTCCTGAAGCGGGCTTCGCATACCTCGTTACCCGTTCTACCTCGCTGAGAACCTCACCACGATCGCCATCGCGCGGGACGCGCAGTCGTTCACCCGGCTCGTCGAGCGCAACTTTGAAGTGATCATGGCCGACCGCCGCCAGACCGCGACCATGCGCTGGCTGCGCGTCGCCCAACTCCAGGCCCATTTCACCCGCTCCGTCTTCCGCGCCGGCGCTAACCCGCAAGCCCTGATCGAAGTGAGCTTCGCCTTCCTCGAGCGCTTCAGCCGCTGCCCCGTTCGCGACGAGGCAACCCAGCGCCAGCTCCTCCTCGACTGCTGCCGCAAAACGATTGCCCTCGTCCCGCAAACGCCGCGCAGTCACTCGAGTTTGCTGCAGCGATTCTTCAAAGCCCTCGAGCGCCAGAACTTCGGCTCCCTCACGGTCGACGGCATCGCCACTCAGCTGCGCGTCAGCCCCTCCCACCTCTCCCGCGCCATCAAGATCGCCACCGGCCGCACCCCCGCCGAGCACATCCGCCTCGCGAAGCTCACCTACGCCCGCGAGCTGCTCCCCGAAAATTCCGTCACCCGCGCCGCCCTCCAGTCCGGCTTCGCCAAAGCCAGCACCTTCATCGCCCATTTCAAAAAGCACTTCGGCGAAACCCCAGGCGCGTACCAGCGCCGCCTCGCCCTCGGCGCCTGATCCCAACCTCCGCCTATCCTCCCGCCCCAGCCTCTCGCCATACCACGTCACACAAATACAACGCCCCAAGCCCATGCCGACCATCCGAACGCCCTTTTTTCACTCAAAAACCCAGTCGCGCTCCATGTCCACCCCATCCGCCGACCATCCCCACCCCCATCCGCCCGCCACATCCCTTCCATCCGCCCGCCATCTCCGCTCCACGTTCCCGCCGTCAATGCGCCACCTCACTCCCAACCCGCTCCCATCGTCCCTCCGCACCATCCCCATCCCATCTCCGCCCCGCCTCCGTAATATTGCCGCGCTCAACCCACTCGCCGCGTTTTGGCATTCGCCGGACAATTCTTGACTTCGAAGCAAATTGGACGCTTTCTGAATGTCGAGATGTGCCTTCAAATAGCCACGCTGCGATGATGCTAAGGCAGTGCTGGTGCAACGAGCAGCCGGAGGCCACAGGCATTGCCCCCATCCCGCGCGTACCCGATTAATGATCAAATACAGGGCATTGCAAGGTGTAATCCGGGTATCACGCTGGTCTCACCGTCCATTACTCTCACCCCCTGATCGTAGTCGCGCATCTGGAGTGCCTGAATGCCCACCTGCAGACTCGGCGTAGACATCGGCGGGACATTCACCGACGCCGTCCTCATGGATGAGGAGACCGGCCGTCTGCGCCTCGTCAAAATGCCCAGCACGCCCGCCGACCCGTCGTCGGGGTTCATGGACGTCGTCACGCGCGCGCTCCGCGAAGCCAAGGTGCCCGCCTCCTCCGTTACCTATAACGTCCACGGGACCACGGTCGCCACCAACACGATCATCGAAGGCAAGGGGGCCAAGGTGGCACTGATCGCCACCGAAGGGTTTCGCGATGTCTTTGAGATCGCCCGGCAGATCCGGCCCAGGCTTTACGACATCTTCTGCGAGAAGCCCAGGCCGCTCATCCCGCGCTTCCTCTGCTTCGAAGCGCCCGAGCGGGTGAACTATGCCGGCGAAGTGTTGAAGCCTCTGGATGAAGCGGCGGTGCTCGCGGTGGTCCGCAAGCTCGAGAAGGAGAAGGTCGAGGCGGTCGTCGTCTGCCTGCTCCACTCGTACATCAATCCCGCTCACGAGCGGCGCGTGCGCGAGATCGTCAGCCGCGAGATGCCGGACGTGTTCATCTCCATCTCCTCCGACATCTGCCCGGAGATGCGCGAGTATTTCCGCGCCAGCACCACCGCGATCAACGCGCTGATCATGCCCGTCGTCTCGCGCTACGTCGAGCGGCTCGAGGCCCGGCTCAGCGAGATCGGCGTGACCGCGGGGCTGCACCTGATGACCTCCGCCGGCGGAATCATCTCCTCCGCCGAGGCCCGGCGCGAGCCGGTCCACCTGGTGGAGTCGGGCCCGGCCGCGGGAGTGATCGCGGCAACCTACGTCGCCTCGCTCTCCGGCATCCAGAACGTCATCAGCTTCGACATGGGCGGCACCACCGCCAAGGCCGGGCTGGTCGAGAACGGCACGCCCAAGATCGTCCCCAACTACGAAGTCGGCAGCGCCGCGGTGGCCGATAACCGCTCCTCCGGCTACCCCGTGCGAACGCCCGTCGTCGATCTCGTCGAGATCGGCGCCGGCGGCGGGAGCATCGCATGGATCGACGCCGGCGGCGCGCTGCGCGTCGGCCCCCGCAGCGGCGGCGCCGATCCCGGGCCGGCCTGCTACAACAAGGGACAGACCCAGCCCTGCATCACCGACGCCAATCTCGCCCTGGGCCGGCTCAATCCCGACTACTTCCTGGGAGGCGAACACAAGCTCTATCCCGACCTCGCCCGCAAGGCGATCGCGCCGCTCGCCGAGCACCTGGGCCTGAGCATCGAGGACGCCGCCGGCGGAATCGTCGAAATCGCCAACGCGAAGATGGTCGGCGCCATCCAGTTGATCTCCGTCCAGCGCGGCTTTGATCCGCGCGACTTCGTCCTCGTGGCCTTCGGCGGCGCCGGGCCCGTCCACGCCAACGCCCTGGCCCGCGACCTCAGCATCGCCAGGGTGCTCGTGCCCATGAGCCCCGGCGTCACCTCCGCCCTCGGGCTGCTGGTCAGCGACGTGAAGCACGACTACGTGCAGGCCTACATCCAGCCGACCTCGAAGATGGATTTCCAGAAGGTCAATGCCACCTTCGACGAGTTCGTCACGCGTGCCACCGCCGTGCTCGACGGTGAGGGCGTTGCCCGCGAGAACATCTCCTTCGTGCGCTCGCTCGAGGTGCGCTATGTCGGGCAATCGTACGAATTGAAGATCCAACTCCCCCACCGCGCCTTCAGTCCCGACGATCTACCGTGGCTCAACTCCGCGTTCTTCCAGGAGCACCGGCGCAGCTACGGCTTCGCCGCCGAGAATGAGCCGACCGAGACGGTGAACATCCGAATGACCGCCATCGGCACGATCCGCCGCCCCGAGCCCAAGCCGCTCGAATCCGGCGGCGCCGATCCATCGCCCGCGCTCAAGGCCCAGCGGCCAGTCTATTTCACCGAAACCAACGGCATGACCAAAACGAAGATCTACGACCGTTACCGGCTGAAGCAGGGCAACCGCATCAAAGGGCCCGCCATCGTCGAAGAGATCGATTCGACGGTCGTGATTCACCCGCACTTTTCCGCACAGGTCGACGCGGCGGGAAACCTTCTCATCCAGGAGGCGTCACGTGGCGAGCACACGCGCGGCTGAGCCCGAACATGCCGGGCGCCCGAAGCTGGGCATGGACCCGATCAAGTTCGAGGTCATGCGCAGCGCTTTCACCGCCGCCGCTGATGAGATGGGCAGCGCGCTGCGCAAGGCGGCCTACTCCACCAACATCAAGACCCGCGCCGATTTCTCCTGCGCGCTGTTCGATTCAAAGCTGCGGCTCATCGCCCAGTCGTTCTCCCAGCCGGTCCACCTGGCTTCGATGTCGCTGATGGTCCCCAGCGTGGTGCGCCAGTTCGGCGTCGAAAAGCTGGAAGAAGGCGATGCCCTGGTGATGAACCACTCCTACCGCGGCGGAGTCCACCTCAACGACGTCGCGGTCATCGCCCCGCATTTCTCCGGCGGCAAGCTGTTGGGCTACGCCGCGACCATCGCCCATCACGTCGACATCGGCGGCTACGCGCCGGGCGGCTACTGCATCTCGCGCGAGATCTACCAGGAAGGAATCATCATCCCCCCGATCAGGCTCGTCTCCCGCGGGCAGGTCGTGCCCGATGTAATGGAGCTGATCCTGGCCAACATCCGCTCCCCGCGACAGTCGGCCGGCGACTTCCGCGCCCAGATCGCCGCCAGCCTGCTCGGGCAGCGCCGCATGACCGAGATCGTCCGCAAGTTTGGCGACGAGGTCGTCGAGAAGTTTGTCGATGAGCTGATCGACTACACCGAGCGCTGGTCGCGCGCCGAAATCGGCGCGCTCCCGGAGGGCGAATACACGGCCACCAGCTGCCACGACGACGACGGCGTCAGCGACACGCCCATCCGCATCGCCGTGCGCGCCACCATCAAAGGCGGCCGCGTCCACTTCGATCTCACCGGCAGCGATCCGCAGCGCAGCTCGCCCATGAACGCGACGCGCACGCAGGCCTACGCGCCGCTCGCCTACGTCATCAAGTGCCTCATCGATCCCGACGTCCCGACCAACGATGGCTTCTACCGCCTCATCGACCTCACGGTGCCCGACGGAACGGTGCTCAGCGCCCAGCCGCCCGTCGGCGTCGTCGGTGGGTGGGAGTTGTCGATGCGCCTCTGCGATCTGCTCTTCAAGGCCTTTTCCGAGCGCATGCCGATGAAGGTCATCGCCAGCACGAAAGGCATCAACTGCCACTTCGCCTGCGGCGGGCGCGACCCGCGCGACGGGGAGTACTACGCGTTCATGGAGTCGCTCTCCGGCGGCTACGGCGCGCGCCCCACCAAGGACGGCATGGACGCGGTGCAGGCCCACTTCCAGAACACGGAGAACTCCGCGATCGAAGAGACGGAAAACAACTACCCGTTCATGATCACCCGCTACGAGCTGATCAACGACTCCGAAGGCGCGGGCCGCTACCGCGGGGGGCTTGGCGTGCGCCGCGATTGGAAGTTCGCCGGCCACGAAGCCACGCTCACCATCCTTTCCGACAACCGCGTCTTCGCCCCGTGGGGCCTCTTCGGCGGCGGGGACGGCGCGAAATCAAGGTACATCCTCAATCCGGACGCGGACGCGCAGGAGCTTGGGTCAAAGCTTACGCTCAATCTGCCCGCCGATGCCGTCATCAGCTACCGCACGCCGGGCGGCGGCGGGTATGGGCCGGCCCTGGAGCGCGATCCGCGGAACGTGCTCGCCGACGTCATCGACGCGAAGGTGTCGGTGGGGCGGGCGCGCGAGGTCTATGGCGTCGTTGTCGACCTCAACGCCCGGCGCGTCGATTCGAAAGCCACGGAAGCATTGCGCCAGAAAATGCGAGCATCCGATAAGCCGGCTTCAACCCTGAGGAAGTCATGAGCCTCGCCGCCGATGCGGTCGTGATCGGTGCCGGCGTGAACGGCGCCAGCACCGCCTACAACCTGGTGAAACGCGGCCTGAAGAAGGTCGTGCTCATCGAGAAATACCTCATCGCCTCAGGCGGCACCGGGCGCTCGGCGGCGATTGTGCGCGAGCACTATTCCAACGAAGAGCTCGTGCGCATGGTGCGGAGAAGCGTCGACGTCTTTCATCATTTCAATGACGAAATCGGCGGCACCGCAGGCTTCGTCAACTGCGGCTACGGCTTCCTCGTCCCCGAGTATTCCTCCGCGGGCCTCACGCGCAATCTCGCGCTGCAGCAGCGGCTCGGCGTGAACACGCGCGAGATCTCCAAAGACGAGCTGCGCGCGATGGAGCCGCGGATCGAGCTGGGCGACGTGCACCGGATCGTGTACGAGCCAGGTTCAGGCTATGCCGACCCGCACGCGACCACTTACTCATACGTCAAGCGCTTCCGCGACCTGGGCGGGCAGCTGATGCAGATGACGTCCGTCACCGGCCTGGAAGTCGACAAGGGCGCGATCGCCGCAGTGCGCACGAGCAACGGGAGTATCTCCACCCGCACCGTGGTGAATGCCGCCGGTCCCTGGGCGCGGCAGGTGGGGCAGTGGGCGGGGCTCGACCTGCCCATCAAGGTCACGCGCGAGGAGGAAATGATCTTCGAGACGCGCGACGCGGGCGGGCCGGTGCGCATGCCGATCTCCGATGCCTGCAAGGCGATCTACTATCGTCCCGTCGGAAGCACGCAGACGCTGCTGGGGCGCGGTTTCCCGAAGGACTATGAGTATGTCGATCCCGACCAATACAAGGAGTCGGCCGACGCCAACTTCATTCAGGAAGCCACCGGGCGTTTCATCGAGCGTTTTCCCGCGTTCGAGAAGGCCCTGCTCATCAATGCCTACACAGGCCTCTACGACGTCACCCCGGACTGGCACCCCATCCTGGGCCGGGTTGAGCAGGTCAAGGGATTGGTCCTCTGCGCCGGCTTCAGCGGCCATGGCTTCAAGCTCGCTCCCTCGATCGGCGAGCTGATGGCGGAAGAAGTGCTCGACGGAGCGGCCCACACGATCGACCTGTCGCGCTTCCACCTCTCGCGCTTCGCCCGCGGCGAGCTCTTCACCGCCTCCTATGGCGGCAACCGCGCCTGATCGTGCCACATCGAGGTCCGCTCTCAAGCCTGCGTGTAAGCCGCACGAAGTTCCTTCCGCATCACCTTGTTGGAAGCCGTCCGCGGGAGCGTGTCCACCACTCGCACGTCGTGGATCTTGAACAGGGGATTCAGCTCCTGGCTCAGCGCATGCTGCATCGCGCTATGTAATTCCTCGACCGGCGGCGCGTCGGCTGCCGTGACCGCGAAGACGACCAGCTTGCTCGGCCCATCCCCTGGAGCGACCACCGCGGCGGTCTCCTTCACGCCATCGACCCGGTTGAGCACGCGCT